>JBOGMR010000001.1:0-15092 GCA_050746825.1 Bryobacteraceae bacterium
CGCTTGATTCACGCATCGCGCGCGTGACCGTGTCGGGCTATTTCACCTCGCGGCAGGATGTGTGGCAGGAGCCGATCGACCGAAACGTTTGGGGATTGCTCAAACATTTCGGCGACGCCGAGCTTGCCGCGATGATCGCGCCGCGGCCGGTGACGATTGAGGCAGCGCCGGGGCCGGAATGGAGAGGGCCGTCGGAATCGGACCCGAAGCGCCGCGGCGCCGCTCCGGGCAAGATTGTGTCGCCGCCCCTCGAAGCCGTAAAGGCAGAGGTCGCACGCGCGCGCCGCCTCGGAGCGAAAATCGAACTCAAGCCGTCCGGCACGGCGCAGGTTCGCGTGCAGCCGCTGCGGCCACGGGAGCGGCAGAAGAGGCAGTTCGAGGAGCTCGTCGAGTTTACCCAGAAATTGGTGCGGCGCTCGGAATCAGTCCGTGCGCAGTATTGGAGCAAGGCCGACATCAGCTCGCCAGCCGCCTGGGACCGCTCGATTCAACTCCAGCGCAACTACTTCTGGAATGAAGTCATCGGCCGCCTCCCCGCTCCCACCGTGCCCGTGAATCCGCGGACACGCAAGTCGTACACGAGTGCGAATTGGGACGGTTACGAAGTCATGCTCGACATTCACCCCGATGTGTTCGCCTACGGCGTACTGCTTGTACCGCGGGGGATCAAGCCGGGTGAGAAGCGGCCCGTCGTCGTCTGCCAGCACGGCCTCAACGGACGCCCGCAGGACCTCTTCGCCCAGCCGGAGAACGAGCAGTCCGGCTATCGCTATTACCGCAACATCGGAGACAAGCTCGCGTCGCTCGGCTTTATTGTGTATCTGCCCCAGAATCCTTATACGGGAGACTTTCGCCAACATCAACGCCTCGCCAATCCGCTGCAGCTCTCGCTGTTCTCGTTCATCGTGGCCCAGAACGAGCGGGCGCTCGACTGGCTGTCGTCATTGCCCTATGTCGATCCTCAGCGCATCGCATTTTACGGCCTGTCCTACGGTGGCAAGACGGCTCTGCGGATTCCGTCGCTACTGGGCCGCTACGCACTCTCGATCTGCTCGGGCGACTTCAACGAGTGGATAGTCAAGCTGACGACTGTCGATGCGCCGTATACGTACATGTTCACGCAGGAATACGAGATGAACGAGTTCGACCTGGCGCACGTCGCGAATCACGCCGAGATGGCGCTGATGATTGCGCCGCGGCCGTTCATGGTCGAGCGCGGGCATCGCGACGGCGTCGGCGTCGACGAGTGGGTCGCGTACGAATACGCCAAGGTGCGCCGGTTCTATGACGAGATGGGAATCGGGGACCGCACCGCGATCGAATTTTTCAACGGGCCGCACCGTATTAACGGCGCGGGCACGGTCGAATTCCTGCGAAAGCACCTGCGCTGGTAGAAGGTTCAACGCACCGCGAGCAGCAGGTCGAAGCGATCCTGGAGCAGGCGGCGCCAGCCATCGTAGGTGTTGAGGGCAGGGCTGGCGCTCAGGCGGTCGAGCGCATCGCTCGCGAGGGCTGCAGCGCCGGCCGCGCCGACTCCGCACAACACTTCGCAGGCGACGCCGGTATTACCAGGAACGTAACCCGCCTGCCTCCGGACGACGGCCGCGAAGGCGGCCCCTTCCGCCAGCGCACCCAGGTAGCGCCCGGCCAGCCGCGGGAGCTTTTGGATCTCGTTGGTCTCGCCGGCGCCGGTATACGCACAGGCCGCACCGGCGCCGCTCCAAAGATCTCTGCGTCGCGGAACGTCAAACGTCGAGATCAGGCGTGCAATCATTTCCGCGTCACCGTTGTACTGGAACCACAAGCGGCGTCCGTAGCCGTGGTCGAACGCGTGCTGCCCCTCCGGGGAGAGTCCGGCCGGAGCCGGCTTTCCGGAGAAACCGACGCCGTCCACAACCAACCATCGATACTTCGGATCGAGCCGCTGAATCAACCGCTCGATACGGCTGCGAACCCACGGCAAGTACGCGCATGCGAGGCCCGCGCCGGCGTACACCATGTGAACGTAGTCGCGGCAGGCGCCTTGTGCGAACCGCTCGAATCGGCCGAACCGGAAGCGAAACACATCGAGGACCGCGAGCATCATTCCGGCGCCCTCGTACGCGAAGCCGCGCAGATCGGCGTCAATCCGATCGAGATGCGCGGCGAGCGTATCGTCAGCGTTGCGGAATGCTACGCAAAAACCGTGGAAGCGAGCGGCGCCGGCGGATCCTTCGAAGAGCCGCAGTCTCTGTGCGATTTCGATGAGCTTCATAAGTCCACAATAAGGCGAGACTGCGTTGGAGTCGTTTCGGAGTTGTAAAAGGATTGTAAAGCCGGATCAGCGGGGGTGGCGTCTTTCGAGCGGCGGGGCCGAGGGCTGCGCGCGGGCTGCGAGCCCGCCCCGCCGGCTTCTGCTATTGGCCGGCGCGGCCGTTGCGATTGGGGTCCGGCAGGACCTGCCAACGCATTCGGAATCCGCGCCGGATAAACGGGTGTTTTGCGTCCCAATGAAGCACGCCGGCGCCGGCCTGCTTCTCGTTGACCAGGATGTCCATCTTGGCGCCCTTCTTGCGGCGGTCGAAAGTGGGATTCAGCCGCCGGGCCTGACGCATGAGGCCTTGCGCGGAGTCGGAATCCGAAAGGGTAGCGAAGAAGTCGATCTGCCGCTCGCTGAAGCGCAGCGCGTCAAACTGGAAACTGATGACGTAGTGGAGCATAGGCTGATCGTATTTCTCGACGCGCGTGATGCGGCCGAAAACCATCGAGCCTTCCGGAGCGAGAACGTTCGCGCCTTCACGCACGGGCCGCACGAGAATCGCGCGCAATGGTTCGCCGATGACCGCTTTCTCCAGGGTGATTTCGGTGTCGAGCGAAAGTTCGAGCGTGGTACGGAAGGGTAAGCGCACCTCGCCCGGCTCGACGGTTTGAGGCTGCGAGGGCTCCGGCTCGGGAGGTTTGTCGCCAAACAAGAGAGTGCTTTCGGCGCCGAACTGCCGGCACCCGGAGAAGCGCGCCCGGTTGCGGATTTCGGTCCCGTCGACTCCGACCAGGCTGAGCTCAGACGAGCGCGGCAGCACAAACTCGGCGTCGCGAATGGCCACCACGCCGTACTCCATGATCTCGCTGGCGCGATCGAGGGCGAGCTTGTCGGGAATGTCAAACGCGTTCACCTCGAGGCGAATCAGGTCGAGGGTTTCGGGATGAACCCAAAAAGTTCCGAAGAAGGTCACCTGAGCTTCGTGCGGCCCGATGCGGATGCGGTAGCGGCTGGGCGAATTGGCGGCGTCGTAGTCGAACTGTATGGCGCGCCGCCCCCCTTCGAGCTCGGCTTCGCCCTGATACACGAAATCGATGCGATCGGAAAGAAAGACGTTGGCGACGTGGAGCGCGAAGCCGCCGGTGCCGACGGCGCCGCGTCCGATCAAATCGGCGAGATCTTTGTCTGAAAAACGCTTGGCCTCCGGCCAGGCAAATCGCTCATTGCGGCCGATCACGGCGACTTCGACCCGAACCGTGTCCGCGATTTCGAGAGGCCTCTTGGGCGCGTCCCGCCGCAAGCGTTCGATCGTCTCGAGACACGTATAATCGGGAAGGCGCGCGAGGTTTTCCTTGGCCCTGGACTGGATTCGTTTGAGCAGGCCGCCGGGGCCTGCGACATCTTGCGCGACAAGAAACGGGCACGCGACGATCCACACCGCGAGGGCAGCCGAGCCATACATCGCGACCTCATTATACGCCTGCGCAGAACCGGCCAGAGGTTTGTTCCGCCTGCGTGAGGTAAAGTGGTCAGGTTTATGACGCACAGATCGTGGGTTCTCTTGATTGTCCCGGCGTTGATGCCGATGCCCGGTGTTTCTCAGCCCCTTCCGCGGGGTTATGTGGATCCGCGGCCCGTCCTTCAGGCGGCGTCAAACGCGATCGGCGCCGGCAAACTGAAGTGCATCACAATTTCCGGGGCCGGCTATGCCGGCAAGGTCGGGCAGAACGTCACGCAGGACACGGACTGGCCGCGCGGCGAGCCGCTCGCGAACTATACGCGCACGATCGACTTCGAAGCGAAGACTTCGATCGAGCAATTCACGCGCAAGCCGGGACTGAATCCGCGATCGTGGAAATACGGCGTCGGGTGGCTTGGCGGAACGCCGCTCCAGCAGAACGAGCGGCAGACGTTCGTGGTCAGCGGCAACTACGCATGGCACACGGACGGAGACCGAACCAATCCGATCCCGGCGCCGGACAGCGCAGAACTCTGGCAGCTTGATCTGTGGCTCAACCCTCCCGGGTTCATCAAAGCGGCGATGGCGCCGGGCGCGAATCCAAAAGCAGTGTGGCGGTGGGAGCTGGTGGAAAGCGGCCGGGATGGCGCCACCACAGGCAAGATCGAAAAAGTGCACGTCGTCTCGATTACCGTTCTGGGGAAGTACCGCGTGAACGCGACGATCAATTCTCAGAACATGATCGAACGAATCGAGACTAAGTTTCCGCATCCCGTGCTGGGCGACATGAACTACGAACACGAGTTCAGCGACTGGCAGGACATCGGGGGCGTCAAGTTTCCCGCCGGCTGGCACCACCACGAGGGCTACGACGACGAGCGTTTCAAACCGACTACGAGCGGCGGGCACAACGCCTTCGGCGGCACGTTCGGCAAGATCCAGCCTAACGCGTGCGCAGTCTCGATCACCGTGCCCGATGGGGTGCGGCAAGCGCGCGTGGTTCCGCACCGGGTCGAGACGCAGAAACTCGCGGACGGAGTGTGGCTGCTGGGCGGCGGATCGCATAACAGCGTGGCCGTCGAGTTTCGCGATTTCGTGACCTTGGTCGAGGCGCCGCTCGATGAAGACCGGTCGCTCGCAGTGATCGACGAGGTGGTGAAACTCGCGCCGAACAAGCCGATTCGCTTCGTCGTCAACACGCATGACCATTTCGACCACATGGGCGGGCTTCGCACGTATCTGCACATCGGCGCGACCATCATCACGCACAAACGGAATCGTGTTTTCTACGAAGAGGAATATCTGAACTATGTGCCGCGCACCTTGCAGCCCGATCTGGTGACGCTGTATCAGCCGACGGAGATTCGCGAGGGCTACACGATGGAGGCGGTCGCCGAAAACTACGTGGTGAGTGACGGTTCGCGGAACCTGCACATTTCCTATGTGCAGCCGCTGGCCCACGGCGAGGGCATGTTGATGGCGTACCTGCCGAGGGAAAAAATTGTGATCGAAGCCGACTTGTACAACGCGCCGCCCCAGGGCGCGCCGCCGCCGGCCGCCGACGCAGCGAGCCGGAGCTTCTACAACCACGTGCAACGGCTTGGCCTGGAAGTTGACACGATCGCACCGATCCACGGGCGCGCGGTGCAGTGGCCGGAGTTCGTCAAGGGGATGGGGCTGAAGCCATGAGGGTTCGAGCAGGCGGTTCGATGCCTGCGCCCCGGCCGTGCGCTTCGCGCGGAGACCTTACGGATCCCTGCCGCCGCCCTGCACCTGGACTATTGCCGAAGTCGTCCTGACCTCTCCCGCTCAGACGACATAGGGCTTGCGGTAATCGCGCGTGAGCAGCTTGTTGGCTTCGCTGTCGTTCACGAAGCTCTTTTTGGCTTCGTCCCAAGTAAGCTTCCGTCCCACGCGGTAGCTGATGTTGGCAAAGTGAACTAAGGAAGCCGACGTGGCTCCAATCTCGACCTCGGCATTGAGTTCGCGGTAATTGCGGCTGCGGCAGGCAGCGAGAAGGTTCTTCATGTGCAGAACGGTCGAGTCCTCTTCCGCTCTGCCGGTTTCGTCCATGATCTTCTCGTTCGTTTCGCCCTTATAGACCTGAAACCCGCTTCCCGCCGACCACATCCAGCCGTCGCTGCCCAAAAACAGGTTGCCGACGGCGTTGCCGCCTTTTACCGGATTGCCCGCCTCCGGACCGGTCATCAGCCCACGCACTTCGAAGACGATTTCACGCCCGCCGTAGTCCAATGTCGCCAGTTGTGTATTGGGGGTTTCCTGATCGTCATCGTAAACGTACTTGCCGCCTGTCGAGACTGCCGACTTTGGCATCCCCACATCTCCCATGCCCCAGCGGCAGATGTCCATCTGGTGAATTCCCTGATTGCCGATGTCGCCATTGCCGGTGTCCCAGAACCAGTGCCAGTTGTACGCGAAGCGGTTCTTTGTGTAGGGCCGCATCGGCGCGGGGCCGAGAAACTCGCTCCAGTCGAGTCCCGCCGGCACGGGTTCGACGGGCGTCTTTCCGATCGACTTCCGCCGCTTGAAGCAGAGACCCTTCGCCATGTAGACCTGACCGATCACGCCCTCGCGCAAGAGCTGCATGGCTTGGATCATTTTCGGCAGGCTCCGGCTTTGAGAGCCGATCTGCACCATCCGCTTCGTCTGGCGCGCAACCTCGACCATCCGCCAGCTCTCGTGAACGTTGTAGCTGGCCGGCTTCTCCACGTAGACATCCTTGCCGGCCTGGCAGGCCCAAATCGTAGCCAGCGCGTGCCAGTGATTCGGCGTGGCGATCGAGACGGCGTGGATGTCCTTGTCGGCGAAAAGCTCGCGCATGGTCTTATACTCTTTAGCCTTGGTGGAGGTAGCTTTCTGCAGACGACCCTGCGCGCGCTCCCGCGCCGCCTGGTTGACGTCACAGAGCGCGGCTACCTGGCAGTCGGCAATCTTGACATACGCGTTCAGATGGGCCGTACCTCTTCCACCGATGCCAATGATGCCGACGTTGATGCGATCGTTCGCTCCGATGACTCGGGAGGCGGAAAGGGCGGCAGCGGCCCCCTGGAAGAAAGAGCGGCGGGAAATGGAATTCATAGACACCTCGATAATTCGAGCTTGAATATATCACAAGCAATGTGTGGCGCTGAACAGGACCGCCTTCGTCACGACTGACCTCGTCATGTGGACTTTGTTCCCACCAACTCAAGCCAGCGCGCTCTGTAGGTGCGAAAAAAGTCCTCCGCATTCGGCGCCCCGGCGCCGATCTCTGCCATAGTGTATCCGGTGTAGCCGGCTTTGTTCAGCAGCGCGAAAAGCTCGGCATAAGGGTAGCCGTCCTTCCCCAGCTCGTGAATGTGGACGTGACGAATCCACTGCTTCAGCAGGTTGAAGCTTTGCTCCACGCTACCGTTCACGATGTCCACGTTGTTGGAGTTCCAGCACAGGGCCGCGTTTTCGTGTGTGGCCGCTTTCATGATGGCGGCGGCAATCGGCGGAGGGGAAGTCTGGCTGCCGTGCACCTCCAGCCAGACGCCGACGCGTTTCCCGGATCCGTACTCGCCTAACTCCCGAAGCGCCGCACCGATGTTGGCGATCGTAGTCTCCTTAGGCGCCTCAGCCGGGAGACCATTGGGACGGACTTTCACGCCCAGCGCTCCGGTGTCGTGCGCAAGATCGATGAATTCCTTCGCGATTCGCACCTGCTTCTGCCTTTCCTGCGCATCCGGCGAGTGGAACTCACAGACCGTTCCATACGCGACCAGCCGCACATTGGTTTTCTCGAAGCGCCGTCGCACACGCGTGCGTTCGGCTGCCGGAAGCGAAGGCTCGACTCCGTGTTTGTGGCCGGTGCGAAGCTCGACGCCTTCGAAGCCTGTTGTCTCCAGGATGCGGAGCACGTCGTCCAGGTTGTGATCCTTCAGAACGTTGTAGGTCACCGATCCGAGGTGAAACGTAGGCCGTTTGCCGGTCTGGGCTGGCGCTCCTCCACCGATCCCGGCTGCCGCGCCGCCACCCAGGCTTGCAAGAAATAATCGTCGATTCACTTTGTCTCCTTGTCGTTGCTTCTGCGACGTCCGCCGGCGGACACCGAGGCGAGCACGGCCTCTCGCTAAAAGTCGATCCGCAGGTCCAACCGTATCACGCGGGCGCCACTCGCGTCGCCAACAGAAGTGGAAGTTGCGCCGGCCGCACCTGTGATCGTGGCGCGCGCGCTTGTGTTGTCCAGGCGCAAGGCGTTCGCCGAAAGGTTGCTCCAGTTCGGATGATTGAGGATATTGGTCACCTGCGCGCCAACGCGGAAGCTGGCTTTCTCGGCGAATCGGAATTTCTTGTACATGCCGCCATGCAGAACGCGGACGGCAGGACCCTGGATGATTCCACGGCCGCAGTTTCCGAACACTCCCGCTGTCGTGGGCAGACGAAACGCGTTCACGTCATACCAGGCGCCAATCGACTGGCGGTCGTGCGGAAAATTCGGATCGGCCAGGCAGTCGGGACGGCGTGCGGCCAGAGGCGCCGTGCGGCTGGTGGTATACGCGATTCCGTGAATGTCCGGACCTTGCCACAGCGGCGTCTCATTCTGACCATCCTGCAGCACACCCACCGCGCTCAGCTCCCAGCCGCCCAGCAGTTGATTGGTGAAACGTCCCGCGCCGGCGCCGAAGCGCTTCCCTTTGCCGAAGGGCAGCTCGTAGATGAAGAACCCAGTCCAGCGGCGGTAAGGCTGAAGCTGGTTCTGCGCTCTTTCGCGCGCGCGGTCGAACGTGTTCTCCGGCGTCACGTCTTCGTCACCGAGATCCTTCAAAAAGGTGAACGCAGTCTGGAACATCAGCCCCTTGGCAAAGCGGCGCTCCACCTCCATGTTGAGAGCCTGATAGGTGTGGCTCGCGCCGTTTCGCTGCTCGGTAATTGCGGGCAGGGCCGGGAAGGGCCGCGCTTTGTCCACAAAGAGACCGGGACCGGGCGCAGGTTGGTTGATATTGAACGGATGCGGCAACTGGCGGCCTCCAGTCCCCACGTAGGAAGCGCGCAGGCTCATGCCGGCCAGTTCCTTTTCCAGAGTGAAGCTCCAATTCTGCTGGTACGGTGTGCGGAAGCCGTTTTCCCAGGTGCCCGGCAGACTCACGCCGGCCAGACGCTGCAGCCTGGGGAACGCGAGCGGCCACTGCACAAACCCTGGATCGTTCACGTCTCGCGGATTGGTATAAGACGGCTCGTTGATGACGAACGGGGTTCCGAACAACGACTGCTGCCGCGGGATACTTTCGAAGAAGATGCCGTAACCGCCGCGAATCACGAATGTCTTCGCGCCGAAAGGCCTCCACGCAAATCCGACTCGCGGCGCGAAATTGTTCTTGTCGGTGCGGAACAGCCGGTCATTAAATCCTGTCTTCGAATGACCGATGACTGGAACCAGGTTCGCCGGAAACAGGTCGCTGACCAGCTTTAGCGCCGAATCCGGCACGACGATGCTGCCGCTAGACCGATCGAAGGCGGAGATCCGATCTCCGTTGGTAGTCCAACTGGGGTGCAGCTCGTAGCGCAATCCCAGATTCAGTGTGAGGCTGTTGGTGACCTTGTAGTTGTCGTTCACAAAGAAGTCATAGGCCACCGAGTGGTCTGTCCGCACTTCTGCGTAAGGTCCCCGGCTGACCGTGGTGGGGATGCCGAGGAGAAAGTCCGCGAAGTTGAAACCGGTGTATTGGTTCGTGAACTGGAAATTACCGAACAGGTCTGTGGGCTGGTTCTGATCCTTGAAGCGCCGCTGGTTGATCTCGATGCCGAAGCGCACACTGTGCCTGCCCGTGATCTTGCTCATCGTGTTCTGCCACTGCAGCGTCAGGTCCTCGTTAAAAAACCGCTCCTGAGTGACTTCGATGGCCTGAATTCCCGGACCCTGCGCGAAGCGAATGATCGGGACCTGGTGAACCGGCGGCAGTTGCCCGTTGCGCGTCACGTTCGTGAGGCCCGTACCGCGGACGAAAGCCGGGCCGTCCACCTCCTCGGCCCAACGCGGATTCGTATTGTACGAAGCGCCGAATCGGAATTCATTGATCAGGCTCGACGAAAAAATGTGCGTGTCGGAAATAATGGCGTGGCGAACGACGCGGAGCTGGTTCTTGATTCCCAGCGTTCCCGGAAGGCCGCTCTCAAATGCCGGGTTGTCCTGCTGCTGATAAAGGTAGCGGCCGAAGATCGTATTCGAAGTTGAAATGCGATGATCGAGCCGCGTCTGCACGTTGTGAGCTTTGTCGAAGGGGCGTCGCCGCTGTTCGCGGTAGTTCTGATTCGCGAAGACATTCGCATCGCCGAAGTTCGGTTCCGGCCACAGCGGCAGATAGGGCCGGGCCACGCTGCTGATGCGGGTTGTGGGGATGGTGTTACTCGCGAAGGGCTGATTGCTCGCGAGCGGGTCCCGCAGCACCAGGCCGCGCTCACCGGAGAAATCGCCGCGCTTCCAGGCCGCCAGCGGCACCGAGGGCGTCAGGTTGTCCACACCCTGCGGCGCGAACGTGGTTTCGTAGGAGACAAACCAGAACGTTTTGTCCCGGCCGTTGTAGAGCTTCGGCAGGATCAAGGGCCCGCTCACATAGCCGCCGAAGCCGTGACTCGGCGTGCCGGAGCGGGCGCGCGTAAAGTAGTCGCGCGCACGGAAGGCGCCTGTCGAGTAGTAATCGTAAACCGACCCGTGCAGTTGATTGCCACCGCGTTTCGTGGCGAGGGTCACTGTGCCGAGCGCCTTGAACTCGGCGGAATTATTCCCCAGGTCGATCTTGGCTTCCTCGAAGGCCTCCATGAAGTTCCACGTCGGCCCGATAGTGTTGTTGGAGCGGACGTCGGACATGGTGACGCCATCGACCGTGTAGTGCATCAGGCGATTCCGTGCGCCGGAGACGGACAGCGCTCCGGTCATTCCACCCGTGACACCGGGAGAGAGCGCCAGCCAGCGCTGCGGTCCGCGTCCGGCCAGGGGCAGCGTCTGCAACTGCCGCAGATCGCGAACGTCAGTCAGCCGGGCCGATTCGGTCTCGATGCGGGGCCCGGATTCGGTCGAAACCGTTACGCGTGTCACTTCGCCCGACACGTCCAGCTTGACGTCGATGCGTGCGTTCTCGTTCGACGCAAGGGAAATCGCTTCGCGGCGGAACCTGGTGAAGCCCGCCATCCCGGCCTCCAGCACGTACACGCCCGGAAAGAGATTGTTGATCTCATAATTCCCGAGGACGTTCGTCATGAATTCACGTTTTTCTTTGGTCGCCGCGTTCGTCACAGTGACCTTGGCGCCGGGGACGACGGCTGACGACGGGTCGGTGACGGTTCCTACGACGGTGGCGAAGATGCTTTGGCTCAAGGACGGCTGAACGATGGCTAGCGCAAGCAGCAGTGTCAGTCCGGCGATACGCATAACGGCCTCCTCCGACGGCTAGAAGCTGATCCGCAAACCCAGACGGAACTGGCGTTCGTCGTTCTGGGCGCTGGTGATTTCTGAGAACCCACGCAACTGGGCGGCCGAACCGTCGGCGCCCAGCAGCAAATTGGAAACGTTGGTCCCCGGATTGTTAAAGTGCGGCGTGTTACTCGCGTTGAACGCTTCGCCGCGGAACTGGATTCTGACTCGCTCCGTGACCCGGAACTCACGGAAAAGCCCCAGGTCCAGGTTGACGACTCCCGGGCCGCGCAGGATGTTGAGTCCGCTGCTCCCGAAGCGCACTTCAGTAACCGGCCGGAACGCCAGCGGGTCGAAATACGATTGCCCCGGGCCCGCGCCGCCCAGTATCTTTACTTCCGGCTTGACCTGATCGGCGGTTTGCGCGTTGTTGGGGGCGTTGAGCGAAGTGCCGGACGCAGTGACGGTGAACGGCGTCCCGCTGTAGCCGCCGAAGATTCCGTTGAACTGCCAGCCTCCCAGCATGTGCATTTGCCAGCCCTGTTGCGCCCAGCGTTTGCCGCGGCCGAAGGGCAGTTCGGCGACGAACGCGGTCTGCCAGTTGTGCGTGCGATCGTACGTGGTCAACGCGCGGTTACGCGCGACCACTTGGGGCGCGTTGAACTGCAAGGTGCTGTCAGCCTCGTCGGCGAAGGCGATCGCCTTGGACCATGTGTAGGCCATCTGGAATTGGTAGCCGCCGGCGAAGCGCCGGTCGAGCTGAGCCTGCAGGGCATTGTAATTCGCCGTGCCGAAGGGCCGGACGATGGTAGTGTCTGCGGTGCGGCCCGGAAAGCGCTGATTCAGCACACGCCCCGCGTTCCCGCGCCCCGGTTCGGCGTAATTGATGTGCTGAAACCCCATTTGCCGAATGCCCCGCGTGCCGACGTAGCCCGCCTGACCGACGAATCCGCCTCGAAGCTCGCGCTGGACCATGACGTTGAACGACTCGACATATCCGCGATTGAACTTGTCGTCGAGCGTAATCGCCCCAACGGTTCCCGGGATGTCGATGATCCCGCTGCCAAGCGCGGGAACCTGGATCGGCGGGATGCCGTCTTCGAGCCGCCCGGCAAACTGGAACGAGTTCGCGCCCACCGCGCTGAAATCGATCACGATGGGATGGTTGGTTCTCAACGGGCGGGCCAGCGGATATGGATCGGTGTTGATGCCGAAGCCGGCTCGCGCGACCCATCCGCGCCCGGCCCGGTACGCCAGCCCCACCCGGGGCGAGACCAGCTTATGGCTGATTTTCACACCAAGATTACGTGGTACGGAGCCAACTCCTCCAATCAGCATTTTGTTGGTATTTGGATCATAGCGCTCCAGGCCCCGGTCAACTCGCGTGGGAATGGGGTAGAGCTCGTAGCGCGCACCCAGGGTCACTGTCAAATCGCGAGTGGCTTGCCACTGGTCCCGGAAGTAGTAGCCTTGTCCCCAGTTTCGTGTTGTGAGTGGAAGCACGGTTTGCAGGCTCTTGCCGATGCGCGTGGGCGCTCCCAGGATGAAGGCCGCAAAACTGTTGAACTGATTCGGGGAAGGGCCTCCACTCAAGGCCGTCGGCCCGCCGCCAAACTCGAAGCCTCCGCGCGGTCCGAGGCTCCCTGAAAACTCGGCTTGCCGGTGATTCATATGCTGGCGCGAGATATCGAGACCAAAGCGCAGGTTGTGGGCGCCCTTATGCCAACTGGCGTTGGCGTTGTACTGGAACTGCCTGTCATCCCAGAAAGCCGGGTTCGACGATCCGGACAGCCCGTAGGATTCGTAGCCGGGGACGCCGAAGCCCGGCATCCCGCTCTGAAAAATGTCCGTGCCGTTGGTGCCTGGAACCCGCAGCACATCGAGGCCGATGTTCTTGCCGTAGTCGAAACCTGACAGGTTCTGGGTCTGGCGCGCGAAACCGAAGTTGGCGTCGATCAGAAACGTGGGGCTGAAAACATAAGTTGCGGCAATCGTCAGGCTGTCGATGCCCCCGAAGGCATTGCCCGGCTGCCCGCCGGGCTCGATCGGACTCCCCCCGGCCGGCCCGAGCGTCTGAGCGCTTGTGGTCGTGAAATCCAGAAAGCTGTAGCGCCCGAACATGCTCAGCTTTTCCGGCTTGCTCCAGTTAACCTTCACATCGGTCGTATCGCGGTCGAAGATTTGCGGGGCGGAGGCAAAATAGTTACCTGTCAGCGCGGAGTTGGTCGGGACGGGGATTAATTCGATGATCTGAGTCGCCACGCGGCTATGCCGGCTTGCAGGAACGATGGCGTTGGGAAACACCGTCCTGCCCGCGCCATTAGGATTTCCAGTAAGAGGATCATAGATCGCCGTGCCGAACGAGCTGAAGTCGCCGGTTCGCTGCGGAGCGGTCGGGATGGTGACGAAACGCGAGAAGTTCTGGCGCCGCCGGGTTCGCTCGTGACTGCCGAAGAAAAACAGCTTGTTCTTGATAATGGGCCCGCCCAACGAACCGCCGAACTGGTTCAAAATTCTCTTCGGGATTTGAGCCTCGGTGAAGAAAACATTTTTTGCCTTTAACCGGCTGTTGGTGTGATACTCCAGGGCGGATCCGTGAAACTCGTTGGAGCCCGATTTGATTGTGACGCTGATCGCGGCGCCGCCGGCCAAACCCTGCTCGGCATCCATGCTGTTGGTGACGACGTTGACGGCCTCGATGGCTTCCACAGGCGGGACGTAGGCGGAGTGGTGGGGCAGCCAGACATGGGTGTTGCTGGCGCCGTCGATCCGCGTGTTATTGGTGCTCTTGGTCGTGCCGTTGACGTTCACAACCAGGTTCTCCTGCGGATTGGCCGGCAGCGAATTTTGCGGGCGAGGCGGCGTGAACCCCGGTATCAGCTTGAACAGGTTCTGATAATTCCGGCCTCCCGGAATCGGCAGGTCTCGAATCTGGCGGCTGGTGATTTCGGCGCGGACTTCCGAACGGTCCGTCTGCAGCATCGCCGCCGACGCGGCGATCGTGACCGTCTCCGATACGCTTGCCAGTTGCAACTGTACATCGACTCGCACGACGGTATTGGCGGACACGGCCACACCGGTTTGCGTGAACGCGGCGAATGAGGGCGCTGCGATCCGCACTTCATAAGTCCCCGGCTGCAAATCTGAAAACAGATACGCGCCACGCTCGTTGGTAGCGGCCTCGCGCGTAAAGCCTGTAGCGGTGTTCGCGGCCTGAATCTTCGCAGCGGGCACCGAGCCACCCGTCGAGTCCGTGATGTTGCCCACTAACGAGCCGTATAGCGTCTGGGCCGCAGCATCCGGCGAGAGACTCGTCAGGAGAACTCCGGCGAGCAGTGCGATTCGGCGGAACATGTATCCCTCCTTTGTGTGCCTGTTCAACGGCCGTGCCGAGCGGCTCGACGGTTGCCGCACCACGCGCAGCGCGGCTGCCGTCGATGCTCGCAAGAATCCTCGAGTGAAATCGATGGATCGCGGAAGGTACTACCGCATCTATCGTAGTTTCACGCTTCGAGTTTACTCCTATCGCGTCTCGTTCAGAAGCTGAGGCGCGCTCATCTGGCTGCTCCGCCCACCACCGCCGGATTCGATCACGCCAAAGGTTAAAGCGCCCCCCTCGACAAGAAACTTAAGTACTTTGTTATGTAAAGGACTTGCTGCTATCGCACGGCGGAGGTTCTGATGAATATCTCACCGATGAAGCAGACTTGCCTGGTAAACTCGGCATCTACGGACGTCGCCTGCCTGCCGTTGCGGCGTACTGCGTGCAGACCTTTTTCGACGCGTACCTCAACGGGACAAGCGCTTCGCGGCTGAAGATTTCATCTCCGCTTTACCCCGAGACCCAAGTCATCGAGTGAAGTTCCTCAGCGAACCGCGACTGTAAGGAATCCGGTCAGTTGCGCCGCCGCAACGCCACCACAATCCCGCCAACGGTGAACAGCAGCAGCGTTGAGGGCTCCGGCACATCAGTCGCGGCGCCGTTCAGCGCGTAGATATTC
>JBOGMR010000002.1:0-3104 GCA_050746825.1 Bryobacteraceae bacterium
GCTGGCGCCTCTAAAGAAAGCCAAGAAGAAGGTGATCACGCAACGTGAAGCAGCCGATGGCCGGAATCGGCGCCGCCGTCTGCGGCAACCGCTGGAGCGAGGTTGGAATTGTCGGATTGAGCTGTTCGTTCAAGAACAGCTTGGCGCCCATCGATCCCATCGTGTAGCCCGCGCGCAGCACGGTCCGTTTTCGCCCCAGGAGTTTTCCGGGCATCCCGTTCTCGTGCGACGGCGGCCACGCGAGGCCGATCATCGGCGCGAAATTGTTATGGTCCGTGCCTTGACGAGGGGCGGGCAGGCGGTCAGGCCCGCTTGCGCGACAGGATGACGCCCGTGTTCAATCCGATGGTGCTCAGCCCGCCGAAGAATCGCGCGTGCTCGATCTTTACGCACCGGTCCATCACCACTTCGAGCCCGGCCTCCTGAGCGCGCGCCGCGGCCTGCTCGTGAATAACGCCGAGCTGCATCCAAATGACCTTGGCCCCAATCGCGATGGCGTCTTCGACGATCGCGGGCGCCGCGGAGGGCTCGCGAAAGATATCGACGATGTCAATCGGGCCCGGCGCCTCTCGCAGCGAGGCGTAGCTGGCGCGCTTCAGCACCTGTTTCTCGCGCGGATTGACGGGCGTCACCTCGTAGCCTTCGGCCAGCATGTAAATCGCCGCGAAATGGCTTGGCCGGAAGGGATTCGACGACAAGCCGACCATCGCGATCCGCCGGTACGTCTGGAGAATCCGCAGGCGGTCGTGGGCCGTCGTGCGGAAGCGCGTCAGGTTGACGAGTGAGTTTCCACTGACGCCGTCTGCGAAGCTGCAAGCGCTTGATCCAAATCCCATAGAATGTCCTCGATTTCTTCGATGCCCACCGAGAGCCGGATCATATCGTCGCTGATGCCGCCTTGGCGCTTCTCCTCGTCGCTCAACTGCTGGTGCGTCGTCGACGCCGGGTGAATCACGAGGCTCTTGGCGTCACCGACGTTCGCCAGATGCGATACGAGCTGCAGCGATTCGATGAAACGGCGGCCCGCCTCGAGTCCCCCGCGAACTCCGAACGTGAGAATCGCCCCCGCGCCTCCCGGCAGGTAGCGCTGTGCGAGCGAATGATACGGACTCGACGCGAGACCCGGATAGTTGACCCAGGTGACCGCGGGATTTCCGCACAGGAACTGCGCTACCGCGGCGGCATTGCGGCAATGAGATTCCATGCGCAGCTTCAGGGTCTCGAGTCCCTGGAGGAACAGAAACGAATTGAACGGACTGAGCGCGGGACCGAAGTCGCGCAGACCTTCGACTCGCGCCTTCATGATGTATGCGAAATCGCCGAATGTTTCGTAGAAGCGGATGCCGTGGTAGCCCTTGCTGGGCTCGAGCAGTTGCGGGAAAACGCCTTTGTCCCATGGAAACCGCCCGCTGTCGACGATGACGCCGCCGATGGATGTTCCGTGGCCGCCGATGAATTTGGTGGCCGAGTGCAGCACGATGTCGGCGCCGTGCTCGATCGGCCGGCACAGGTAAGGCGACGCGAAGGTGTTGTCGATCACCAGCGGGATGCCGGCGTCATGCGCAATCGCGGCCACCGCGGCGATGTCGAGCACGTTGATGCGCGGATTGCCGATCGTCTCGCCATACAGCAGCCGGGTGCGCGGCGTCAAGGCGCGCCGGAAATTTTCCGGATCGTCGGGGTCCACAAACACTGTGTCGATCCCCAGCCGCCGAAAGCTGATGTCAAACTGCGTGTAAGTGCCGCCGTAGAGGGTTTTCGCTGCGACGATCTGATCGCCCGCCCCCAGCAGACTGCTGATCGCGATGAATTGCGCGGCTTGTCCGCTCGCCACCGCCAGCGCGCCCACACCACGCTCGAGAGAAGCCATGCGCTCCTCGAACACGGCGGTGGTTGGATTCATGATGCGCGTGTAGATATTGCCGAAGCGCTGCAGGTTAAACAAGTTCGCCGCGTGCTCGGTATCCTCGAACACGTAGGAGGTCGTTTGATAAATCGGGACGGCACGAGCGCCGGTTTCTTTGTCTGGCCTGTGCCCCGCGTGCAGCGCGCGCGTGGCGAAGCCGAAGCTGTGATCCTGCATGGGCGATTTCCATTATACGAAGCGGCCACCAGTGCTATCCTGAAAGTTAACCTTCCTCGAACGGAAAACAAAGCTTGAAAATTGGATTTGTAAGCCTCGGTTGTCCAAAGAATCTGGTCGACAGCGAAGTGATGATGGGCGAGCTTGTCTCGCGCGGTCACGAGCTGACGCATCGGCCCGAAGAGGCCGAGGCGCTTGTGGTCAACACGTGCAGCTTTATCGACCCGGCTAAACAGGAATCGATCGACACGATTCTTGAAATGGCGGAGTACAAGAAGACTGGACGCGCGCGGCGGCTGATCGTCGCGGGTTGTCTGGTGGAGCGCTACCGCGACGACATCCGGAAGCAACTGCCGGAAGTCGACGCACTCATTGGCACCAACGAGCTCGATCGCGTCGTGGGGCTGTGTGAAGGCGGCGAGCCGACGGCGGAAGCGCCGCAGCCGTACCTCTATCACGACCTGACGCCGCGCGTGCTTTCGACGCCGTCGCATTTCGCCTACATCAAGATCGCCGAGGGCTGCGATCATCCCTGCTCGTTCTGCGTTATCCCGCAGTACCGCGGTAAGTTTCGCAGCCGGCGTTTTGAGTCCGTGATCAGTGAGGCGACGCGTCTGTTTGACAACGGCGTGCGCGAGATCAATCTGATCGGCCAGGACACGACGTGCTACGGCGACGATCTCGGGCTGCGCGACGGTCTCGCGCTGCTGCTCGAACGTCTCGCGCAGATCGAGACAGACCGGCAGAAGTGGATCCGGTTTCTCTATGCCTATCCGAACAACGTGTCGCAGCGGCTGCTCGACACGATCGCGGCGCACGGGCCGCTGGCCAAGTACATCGACATGCCGCTCCAGCACGCCAGCGCCGATGTCCTCAAGCGAATGAAGCGCGGCGCGTCGTCCGGCATTTTTCTGAAGCTGCTCGAACGCATTCGCCGCACGATTCCAGGCGTCGCGATCCGCACCAGCATGATCGTCGGATTCCCCGGCGAGACCGAGCGCGACTTCGAGGTCCTCAGCGA
>JBOGMR010000003.1:0-5746 GCA_050746825.1 Bryobacteraceae bacterium
GAACCACACCACACGGTCAAAACGGCTTCGTGCCGTTACCTCGAGGCATTAAGCGCGGGCGGTCACAGCGGCTTTGGAATCTTGCCGGGCAGGTTTCAAGAAGAATCCGAGACCACCACCATCCTTACTGGCGGGATGCAACTTTTTTTCAAAAACATTCTGAGCCTGGTCGATTTCGCCAACGCTTGTTCGACGTGTAGGTAGAAGGAGACATAACGTGATGCTGAAAAGAAGTTTCACCGGAATGTCCAATGCCCGGCTCACCATCTTGCCGGGCCTGACGCATTACGGCGTCTTCCCGTAGCCGGTACTGGCATCGGCTGTCACACCGTTCCTCGTTGCGCGAAAATTAAAGGAGAGAACTATGCGATTCATGATGATTGTGAAGGCCAGCAAAGATTCGGAAGCAGGCATCATGCCGAGCGAAGAGCTTCTCTCCGCGATGGGCAAATACAACGAGGAGCTGATGAAAGCGGGTGTGCTGCTCGATCTCGCCGGGCTCCAACCGAGCTCCAAGGGAGCCCGCATCAAGTTCTCGGGAGGCAAGGGCGTCGTTATCGACGGGCCCTTCGCCGAGACCAAAGAACTCATCGCCGGATACTGGATCATTCAGGTGAAGTCCAGGGAAGAGGCGATGGAGTGGGCCAGGCGGGCCCCCGCGCCCCACGACTGCCAGGAAGGTGAAATCGAGATCCGCCAGTTTTTCGAACTGGGCGACTTCGGTCCTGGCGACGCGGTCGATCGCGCGCGCGAGCTCGGTAAAGAGCTCGAGAAGAAGTAGCATTTGGACTTTGCGGCGGTTGCAATTGTTGTCAAGCACGTTTTCGAAGTGAATTCCACGTCCGTTCAACGACGATTCGGCAAAACAGCGCCAACACAAACACAAACAAAATAAGGAGAAACGATTATGCGATTCCTAAGCATCTATAAGACGGTCGAAAGTGGCGGCCCCCCTTCAGAGGAAGAAATGGCCAAAATGGGCAAGCTCGTCGAAGACGGGATGAAGGCCGGCTTCCTCCTGGCAGTGGAAGGCTGCATGCCCAGCGCGACCGGCGCGCGCATTCGCCGGTCCAACGGCAAGGTGTCGGTGACCGATGGGCCTTTCAGCGAATCCAAGGAGGTGATCGGCGGCCTCGCCGTTCTGCAAGCGAACTCGAAGCAAGAGGCTGTCGAATTGGTGAAGCAATTCCTGCAAGTTGCCGGTGACGGTGAGTGTGAGCTTCGCCAAATATTCGAGGCCGAGCAGGATACGCATGCGCAGGGCGTGGCGAAGGCCTGACCGCCGTGCGCCTCGACACGGCGAGCGCTATCACCGGACCAGCCTCCGGCTTAACCTGAGAGATCGCCGTGTCGATCTCTGATACCCATCGCGTCATCGACGCGGCCTGGCGAATCGAGTCTGCCAAACTCATCGCCGGACTGGCTCGTATCGTCCGCGATGTCGGTCTGGCTGAAGAGCTCGCGCAGGACGCTCTCGTCGCCGCCCTCGAGCGGTGGCCGGAGTCGGGCATTCCGGACAACCCCGGCGCCTGGCTGATGGCCACCGCTAAGCATCGTGCCATCGATGTCTTTCGCCGGAACAAACTCCTCGAGCGCAAGCACGCGGAAGTGAGCCGAGCGCTCGAGACCCAACAGGAAATGGCCGTGGCGAACTTCGAAACAGTGAATGACGACGATATTGGCGGCGACCTTCTGCGATTGGTGTTCATCTCCTGTCATCCGGTCCTTTCCACCGAAGCGCGCGTTGCGCTCACGCTTCGCCTGCTCGGCGGCTTGACCACGCACGAAATCGCCCGCGCCTTCCTCGTCCCGGAGCCGACCGTGGCCCAGCGCATCGTCCGCGCCAAGCGCACGCTGACTGAAGCGCGCATTCCCTTTGAGGTCCCACGCGGGCCGGATCTGGCGGCGCGTTTGTCGTCGGTTCTCGAAGTGATCTACCTCATCTTCAACGAAGGCTACTCCGCCACCGCCGGGGAAGATTGGATGCGCCCGGCGCTCTGCGAAGATGCGCTCCGCCTCGGCCGAATTCTGGCGGGGCTGGTTTCGAACGAGCCGGAAGTCCATGCCCTCGTCGCGCTCATGGAGATTCAGGCTTCGCGAACTCGCGCTCGAGCCGGTCCGGCAGGAGAGCCGATCCTGCTTCTCGATCAGGATCGCACGCGCTGGGACCATGTCCTTGTCCGTCGCGGCCTCGCCGCTCTCCAGCGTGCCGAACAGGCTGGTGGTGCGCTCGGCCCCTATGCGCTTCAAGCCGCGATCGCCGCATGTCACGCTCGCGCGCGTACTGCGGGGGAAACGGACTGGCAGCGCATCGCCGCGCTCTACGATGCTCTCTCCCAGCTCATGCCCTCGCCCATCGTAGAGCTGAATCGTGCCGTCGCGCTCTCCATGGCCTTTGGTCCGGAGGCCGGAATCGAGCTCATCGATACGCTCGCCTCGGAGCCGTCGCTCAAGTCCTACCACCTCTTGCCGAGCGTGCGCGGCGACCTCCTCGCGAAGGTCGGCCGCTTCGACGAGGCCCGCGCGGAGTTCGAGCGCGCGGCAGATCTCACTCGTAATACGCGCGAGCGCAACCTGCTTCTCGATCGCGCCCGAGCGTGCGGCTCTGCGCCGCCCGAGCCCCGGTGAGCCAGACAGAGCATCTCGCTTTATGAGAGTCGCACGCGACGATCGATTACGCCCTTCGCTATGTCTCTACCCATCGTCTCAATAGTTGCTGCTGCCAGTTCGCTTTCGCTGATCCTCGCCGGCGGAGGCCTGTATGAATTTCTCGTCGTTGATCCGTGCTGGCCGAAGCGTCCGGATATCATCCAGCCCGATCGTGGCGGAATCTCCCGAAAACGGTTCTGGATACCGGCTCACGTCGCCTTCGAACTGACGCTCATTACCGCTCTGGTCCTGGCGTGGCCGCTTCCAGATGTTCGATGGTGGCTATTGATCGCGCTGACCGGTCATGCAATCATGCGCATTTGGTCCGCGTTCTACTTCATTCCGAAAGCTCTCGCGTTTGAGCGTGCAGAGCCAGGATCGATCACCGAGGAAGCCGCTCGCAAATGGTCGCATCGAAGCCTGCTGCGCCTGCCGCTGGATTTAGTCACCTGCTTCGCCATGCTGGCAGCTCTCGCAGCCGCCGTTCGACCTGTTTGAAGCGGGAAGTTCTGAGATGCCACGACAATATTGGCCGGAAAGGACGAGGCAGTGGCCTGCGTGGGCAAGAATCCGCAGTGAACCAACATTCAGGCCGCAAAGAAGCGCTGTTCGACAAAAAGTAGTTTGACTGTGTCGATCTCGCCGGCCCTCGTTCGATATGAGGTTAGCGAGGTCAGCCGGTCCGGCCCCGAAGCCGGCGGTCACTGACGGACTCTTCTAACAAGGCGAAGGAACGGGTTGCAGGCATCTCGCTGATTCGGGTGAAAATCAAAAGAGAGAGACGATTGCAGGCACACTACAGGCACGCAATTCTATTGAGAGGAGAAGTCAACCATGAATATCGAACCGCAGAAGGAACACCAGTGGCTACAGAAGCTTGTCGGCGAGTGGACGTGTGAGGGTGAAGCGACGATGGCGCCGGACAAGCCGCCAACCAAGTGGACGTCGACAGAGAAAGTGCGGTCAATCGGAGGGCTCTGGACGCTGGCCGAGAGCGAGGGCGAGATGCCCGGCTGCGGCCCCTGCACGTCGATCATGACCCTCGGCTATGATCCGCAGAAGAAGCGGTACGTGGGTACGTTTATCGGGTCGATGATGACCAACCTGTGGGAGTACGATGGGGCAGTCGATGCGTCCGGAAAGGTACTGACGCTCGACACGGAGGGCCCCAGCATGGCAGGCGAAGGGAAGATGGCGAAATACAAGGACGTGATCGAGTTCAAGAGCGACGACCACCGGCTGATGACATCGCAGATGCTGGGCGACGATGGGCAATGGAGACAGTTCATGATGGCGAGTTATAAGCGGAAGAAGTAGCTGAGCTGGTCTGGCGGTCCGTATCCTGCATAATGGAATTGGATCATGCCTCTGTACGAGTATCGCTGCCGAGAGTGCGGCAAGACATTTGAAATGCTGCGGCGGATGCCGGACGCCGACCGGGAGGTGGAGTGTCCCGAGTGCCAGTGCGAAGAAGTGGAGCGGTTGCACTCTACATTCGCGACTGCCGCGTGCGGGGCGCCCAGGTCCGGGCGATTTACTTGAGCGCGGTAGCCTGGGCCGGTCGGAGACCTGCCCCACGCCGGCAAGAATTGTCAAGCCCGTAAGGCACTCGTGCCTGCCACGCCGATACTCCTTCGAACATCGTAGGGCGGCCCTTCGGGCCGCGGCGGCCTACCAGCCGCTCTCAGAAGTGCTTTTCCCGAATTATTCGCTGCGAAGGGAATCGAGAAGGGACGAGCGGGCGAGGGTGGCGATTGCGGCGAGCGATGCGAGGAGACCTGTGAGCAGGACTCCCGCCAACAGGGGCGCGATTGAGGATGCGGCGATGCCGCCGCCGCGCTGCATCACGACGGGCGCGACCGCGACCGCGGCACAGAGAGTGCCGGCGCCCAGTCCCGCGGCGAGCAGCAGGGCGTTTTCGGCCAGTACCATCGTCGCGAGATGACGCGTGCGGTAGCCGACTGCTTGGAGTAACGCCAGCTCACGGCGGTTTTCGAGAATGTTGCGGAGCAGAACCGCCGCCAGACCGGCCGTGCCCAGGATCAGGCCGAGAGCGCCGAGCGTTTGGAATGTCGAGAGGTACGTATTCTCGACGCGGTGGAAACCGGCGAGGCGCTCGGCGGTGGAGGTGACATCGAAGCCGTAATCGGACAGGGATTCCTCGAGGCTCGCAGCGCTCTCGATAGGCGCGTCGATCAGGAAGAAGCGGTAGCCCTGTTTCTCGGGGAATACTCGCTTGAAGTTGTCCTCGGAGATGATGAGCTCGCGCTGGAAGATGCTGTCCTGAAGCGTTGCGACGATGCGTAGTCGAATGGGCGCGGCGCCGGTGCGTTCCATCGAAAAGACGCCGCCAATTTTCAAATGAAGCGAGTAGGTGAGAGTGTTAGCGTCCGCAATCGCGGGGATCGCGCCGTCGATCGGCGCCGCGCGAAGCAGCGGCCACGGGTCCTGCTCATCGCCGAGCGGGTTCGGCGCGTCCGCCGGTAAGCCGATGATGCGCGGGTTGCGCGGCTGGAACAAGTTGAGGCAACTCGCGTCCTCGCCGGGGCGAAGACGGTATCGGATGAATTGCAATTTCGCCAGAGGCGTTTCGACGAATTGATAAAGAGGCAGGACGGACTCGGCGAGCAGCGGGTAGCGGAGAGAGCGCTCGCCGCCTTCCCGCCGGAACGAATCGATGGCGACGATCAGGAAGGTCGCGAAGGCGATTAGCGCGATCGACAGGACGCTGCGGCCGGGACGGTGGGCGGCGTTGCGGAGTCCCAGGCGCGGAACGGTGACTGTGCCGACGCGTCCTCCTTTGCTCAGCCACACCCAGAGCCAGCCGAGCGAGGCGGCGAGCAGCAGCGCTCCCGCGCCGAAGAACGAGCCGGCCTGAGTGGAGGCATCGCGCGTGGCGATCACGCTGAGCGCGATTGCCCCGCACGCGGCAATGGAGGAACCAATGGAGACCCAGCGCGACGCGGCACGCTGCGAGCGGGTGTGGAATTCGCCGGCGAGCAGGCTACGGGGGCTTGTCCGCCGCAACGCCCGAAGCGTGATCAGGATCGCGACGGCGGCCATTAGAATGCCTGCGCGGAATCCCTCGAGCAGCGCG
>JBOGMR010000004.1:0-2383 GCA_050746825.1 Bryobacteraceae bacterium
AAAGTGGTCGACCGGCTGCTGGCGTCGCCGCATTACGGAGAACGATGGGCGCGGCACTGGCTCGACGTGGCCCGTTACGCAGACGGAGCCGGGGTTCGCGGCGCAACGGGCGCTGTGAATCTGCGCAGCTTCCTTGGATACGGCATGCAGCGCGACGGGTTCGCGACGACGTGGCGTTACCGCGACTGGGTGATTCAGGCGCTCAATGAAGATCTGCCTTACGATCAGTTCGTCAAGGCGCAGATCGCCGCCGACCTGCTTCCGGAAAAGGACCGGGCGAAGCTTCTACCCGGCCTCGGCTTCTTCGGCCTGGGCCCCTGGTTCACGGGAGACGATGTGATTTTCACCGAAGCGAGAGCCAACGAGAGAGACGACAAGATCGACGCGCTCACCAAAGGCTTCCTCGGATTGACGGTCGCCTGCGCCCGTTGCCACGATCACAAGTACGATCCGATTTCGCAGAAGGACTATACGGCGCTCGCGGGTGTGTTCGCCAGCTCGGGTTTTACAGAGTACATTCTGAGCCCGAAAGATGAGGTCGAAAAATATCGCGCCCAGCACGCCACGCTCAGAGCGAAGGCCGAGGAGATCGAGGAGTTCGCCGAGAACGCAAGCTACCGCATTGCCGGAACGCTCGCCGCGGAAATTCCGCAGTATATGGTGGCCGTCCGCAAAGCCCTCATGACGAAGCCCAGACCGGACCTGGAAAAGCTCGCAGCCGCGGAGAAACTGAACGCCCCGCTTTTGCAGCGGTGGTTCTTCTTCCTGACCGAGGCTGAAGTACAACACGACTACAACAAACCCTGGGATGCACTGATGGCGAAGGGCGGCGGGACCGAAGCGGAAGCCCGCAAGGTGGTCGAGGACTACAAGGCGCTCGTGTTGTCCGTGATTGCGGAGCAGAAAGAAATCAACGATTACAACCGTGACTTGAAGCGCAATCGCAAACCCGAACCCAACGAGTTGCAGGTGAAGCTACCGGGCGACCTGGTGCAGTTCGAGCTCTTTCAGTTTAAGCAGCAGCTCGTGCAGAGAGTCCCCGAGACCACTCGCTACTACTTGTGGATTGACATCGTCGACGGGCCCACCGAGGATCCGGAGAACTATCCGGATCGTGAGGCCATCTTCCAGTACGCGACCCGGCGGCAGAATATCGAGAAGTTCATGAACGCCGGGGAAAAGGCAAGGCTCGCCACACTTCAGAAGGAGCTGGCTGCGCTGGAAAACGCACTGCCGCCAGGCTACGACTTCCTGATGGGCCTCGAAGAAACGGATCCGACCAACCTGAAGATGCACCTTCGGGGCAACGCGCAAAATCTCGGCGACGAAGTGCACCGCGGTTTCCCGGCCGTCCTGGCCGGAACGGATGGCGAGCCGTCGCCGTTCAAGAAAGGGAGCGGCCGCCTGGAATTGGCGGAAGCAATTGTGAAGCATCCGCTCTCGGCGCGTGTGATGGTGAATCGAGTCTGGATGCACCATTTCGGGCGTGGAATCGCAGACTCGCCAAGCAATTTCGGAACGCTCGGTGAGCGGCCCAGCCATCCGGAGCTGCTCGACTATCTCGCCTCGCGCTTCATCGAGAACAAGTGGTCGATCAAGGCGCTGCATCGGGATATCCTGCTGTCCTCGACCTACCAGTTGAGCGCCAGGCCTTCGAAGGCAAACTCCGAAGTGGATCCGGACAACCGTCTGCTGTGGCGCGCGAATCTGCGGCGCCTCGAAGTGGAGAGCCTGCGCGACGCCTTGCTGTTTGTGACAGGAAACCTGGACGAAAGACTTGGCGGACCCGCGCAGGACATCGAGAACCCTCAGAACAAGAAGCGCACCGTCTATGCCAGGATCGGCCGCTCGCCGAGCCGGCTGCTGTCTTTGTTCGACTTCCCCGAGCCGACGGTGAGCGGTGAACAGAGGACCGTCACCAACGTGCCGACACAGGGACTCTTCCTGCTGAACAGCGACATGGTCATGCGGCTGGCGGAGGCTTTCGTAAAGCGTCTCGGCGCAAGCGGCAACGATGGGGAACCTCAGAACGCGCAGAGCATTCACCGGGCCTATCAAATTCTATACGGCAGGCAAGCCAGCCCGGCGGAATTGAAACTCGGGGTGAACTTCCTCAAGCAGGCTCCGGCGGATGGAGGGGAACTTCCGGCGTGGAACCAGTACGCGCAAGCTCTGCTGAGCGCCGGCGAATTCCACTACATCAACTGAGGAGAGGAATCTCATGTTGCACAAACCGTTCTTACCTCCGTTGACGCGCCGCGACGCGCTTCGCACGATGGCCAATGGCTTTGGGATGACGGCGTTCGGCGCTGTTGCCGCTAATCAGCTTGCCGCCGCACCGGGCGTGACGACGGCCGGCGCTCTTGAACCGAAGCCGCCTCAC
>JBOGMR010000005.1:0-4195 GCA_050746825.1 Bryobacteraceae bacterium
GGGCCCGGCAACATGGTGATCGACGCGCTCGTCGCCGAGCACACCAACCTCGCATCTGCGTACGACAAAAATGGAAGGCTCGCAGCGAAGGGCCGCGTCGACACCAGGCTGCTCGACGCCCTGCTGAAAGATCACTACTACCGAATACCGCCTCCCAAGTCAGCCGGCCGCGAGCAATACGGCGAAGTCTTTTTGAAGAAGCTCAAGAAGGCGAAGCTGCCGATGCTGGATCTGATCGCGACGGCGACCGCGTTCACCGCCGCGACGATCGCCGTCGGCATCCAGCGCTTTGCGCCCCCGGCGAAGCGGCTGATCGTCTCCGGCGGCGGCGTGCACAACCCGCGCATCATGGCGAATCTTGCCGCGTATCTCCCCGAGTTGAAGATCGAAACCTCCGCCGACTACGGCATCGATCCGGACGCGAAGGAAGCCATCGCCTTTGCCATCCTGGCGCATGAAACCTGGAACCGGCGGCCGTCGAACCTGCCGGCCGCTACCGGCGCGCGCCACCCTGTGATCTTAGGGGACATTACGCCGGTTTGACGAGTTACAGCCCCACCGCAACCTTCACAGGATTGCTGAGCGCGCCGCCGATCTCGAGGAACAACTCCTGCTCACCCGGCGGGACATCGGCCGGCGCCTGGATGTTGATCTGCTGCACACCCGGATATCCCGGCGCAGGCCCGCTGTACGTTACCTTCGCAGCCATCCCGGCGATGGTCACATGGGGAGTTTCGCCGCCGGTTCCGAGGCCTGTCGCATAGATCTCCAGATAGTCGCCTGGCTGGGCGCTGCGCTGCCTGGTGTTCAAACCGGCGCCCGCAACCAGGATCGCGCCGTATCCGCTGGCCTGATCGAAAAAGATTGCCGGTGAGACCGCACTGACGCTGATATCGCGCGTGAGCGAGATCCCGAGCGCCGTTACCGTGAGCTGAACCGTGCCAAGCCGCGATTCGGCGGGCGCCACAAAATTGATCTGCGTGTCGCTGGCGTAGAGCACTTGTGCGAGTAGACCGTCGACGCGGACCTGCGCGACCCGCGATCCCTCTGTCAGGCTCACACCGTAAATCGCCGCGATGGATCCGGGTGCGATCACCGGCACAGCCGACGCCGCGTTTACCGTCGCCAGGATTTGGCGCGGCGCAAGAACCGAAGCGGTGACCACACCGGGTACACTCTCTGCACTCTCAACTCGCGCAGTCAGCGTCTGCGCGCCGGAGGTTCCGGGCGTCCACCGGAAACTCACGTCGCCGTTGAAGTCCGCAGTCTGCGAGGCGGGCGTCACGGCGCCTCCGCCGCCCACGGCCACGTTCACTCGCAGTCCCGGATAGGGCAACTCGTTCACGTCGCGAATGCGAAAAACCACGGGCTGGGAAAGAGGTTGGCCCGGAGTAGGAATCTGCCGGTCGCCGGAAACCAGGACAAGTTTGAGTCCGTGAACTTCCGGAGCCACCTGAATCCGCGCGAACGCAGTCTCAAAGCCCTCGCTCGCGGCTTCGGCTGTGACGTCGTCGACGCCAGGGCGAACACCGGTAATCGCAAACTGCGCGACGGTGGCGCCGGCCGGGATCACAACACTCGACGGGAGCGACACGAGCCCGCTCCTCGATCGCAGCGTGACGCTGACCGGCGCCGGCCGGGGCTTCTGAATGGTGAGCGATGCCGAAAAACTGCGCCCGGCAATCACGCCCGCGGCGGGATAAGCGGAGACTCGCAACGCTGCGCGGAGCGTCGTGTCCGCCGTGGCCCGGCCGCCTGTCACGTGTTCGAAGAACGGCTCGAACTCGCGCCGATAGGTTTCGACCTGTTCGACGTCAGCCATATTGAGGTCGCTGCCCTGGCGGATCACGAGGACGAAGGCGAAGCGGAAGCGCCGCTGCGCTACGGTCGAATCCGGCGTGCGGCGTCCCTCCGCCTGAATGATTTCATCGATGAGGACGTCGCGCCTGACACCGTCGAACTGGACGCCGACCTGCGGCAGCCGGCGCGTACTCGTTGACGCGCCTGTCACCAGGAACATCGGCGGCACCTCTTGCGGCGGCCGCAGGCCCATCAGGTATTGATCGAGCGGCGAGTATCCCTCCGCCGCAGCCACAGTGGCGAAGCGCGGGGATGCCCCCTCCCCATTATCCTCAATGCGATTCCCCTCGAGTAGCGACCCTTCCGAGTTGAACGTGAAGGCCCAATGAGCGCTCTGCCCGCCCAGCATCGGGCGAGCGTTGCTATCCCGGGAGTCGCGGATGCTGGCGAACGCCAAAAACAAATGTCCGGCTTCGTGTCCGAGAATCGTCAGCGGTGTGTCGCGCGAAGTCTGGCGAGCGGGCACGAGCCCGTTCGGGTCCTTTGGATACTGCGTGAGCGGCCCGAGATTCAGCACAGCTTGCAGCCGGTGCGCGGATCCATACTCGCGGCCGATGTTGACGATCGTGTCGCCGTAGCCGGTACGGTCGTTGCGCGCCGTAGATTCGAACGCGACGGCTCCCGCAGCCGCCGGAATGCTGAGACCATTGAAGACCACCAGGTAGTCGTACGCGTCATCGTGGGTCTCGAAAAATTTCTGGGCCGTCGTCGCCATGTCGATTTCTTCCCGGCCGCCGAAGCGCTCCGCCACCGTAGATGTGAACTCAGAGCTGCTGCCACCGAGGAACGACAGCACGGAACTCGATCCGATCAGCCGCCCGGGCGAAATCCCGACTACCGATCCGCTCGATCGCACGGTGAGATAGGCGAACTCGATGAGGCCGCTCGGATACAGCCGGATCTGAAAGGTCTGGCGCTGCCCGATGCCGAGGTCCTGGTATTCCGGCGTATCGACCCAACTCACCACGACCCGCTGCGGATCGCTGGTGACTCGCACCGAGCCTGCGCCGAGGCCCGGGTCGAGGTCCATGAACAGCCCCGAGATGCGCGGCGGACCCGCAGCCATCCGGCCAAGGGAGCGCTCGCTGGTGGCGTTGTCGCCGGCGTCGAACGACAGATTGCCGTCGGAGTTGACGAACAGCTTACTGTAGGACGCAGCGAAATATGGGAAGGCAAAAGGCAGCGTAATTTCGCGAAAATCGTCGTCGCGAAGCGCAAGCGGTGAGCCGGCGGCAGCCGCGTCTTCGTCATAGCCGCCTTCCTCTACCAGGAACCGGTAGCTCCGCGCGGCGGCCTGTGGCAGGAACCGGATCGAGCGGCGCTCCAGGTTGAACTCGTTGCGGCGCGCGACCACTCCATCGCCGTCCTCGATGATGGCGATGTTACCGGCGTCGGGCCGAGGCTCTGCCGCCAGGCGAACCGCACCGGACAACCGGGCCTTGCGCCGCTCGTCGGCGGCCCGGCGATGCAGGTGCAGCTCTTCTTTCCATTTTTCCGGATGCGTACCGCAGAGGGCCATTTCCAGGCGCGCGAAAGCAGGCACGGCCCAGAGGAAGGCGACTACAACTGCTACCAGGGGCATGTTTTCTCTAATTGTAATGCCTCTTCACACGAACGCGTGGGCCGGGCGGTTCTGCGCTCTTCCGGAAACATCTCGAGGCTCTCCAACGTTTCCCATGTAAGATATGGGATCGGCGAAAGGACAGAGCATGGCATACTGCACCACTTGTGGCTCTCAGATCCTCGACCACGCCAAATTCTGCCCGAGCTGTGGCGCGGCGATCGGAAGCGGCGGCGCTGCGGGCAGCGCACCGGCGCCCGCATTTGCCCAAGCGCTCGACTACACGATTCAAGGTGACAATCTGCAAGTCGTCCGGATCCGCCTCAAACCCGGTCAGGAAATATTCGCCGAAGGCGGCAAGATGGTCTACAAGACGGCGAACGTGCATTGGGAAACGCGCATGTCGGGCGATACGCTGGGACAGAAAATCTGGGGCGCGCTCAAACGCAAAGTGATGGGTGAGTCGCTGTTCCTCACCTACTTTCGCTCGACGGGGGACGGTGAAGTGGGATTCGCGGGCAACTACCCCGGCCGCGTCCAGACCTTCGATCTAGCACCCGGCCAGAGCGTGCTCGCACAGCGCGACAGTTTCGTCGTGGCGCAGGCCACCGTGCAACTCAACGTCGCATTCGTCAAAAAGCTCGGCGCCGGGTTCTTCGGCGGTGAAGGCTTTATCTTAGAGAAGCTCACCGGCCCCGGAGCGGTCTTTATCCACGGTGGCGGCGATTTCATCGAGTTTACGCTGGGGAGGGGTGAGGTGCTGCAGGTCGACAG
>JBOGMR010000006.1:0-7519 GCA_050746825.1 Bryobacteraceae bacterium
CGTAGACGGCCGCGCCGCCTTCACAGCTTCGTAGCCGAGCGAATCGGCCAGGCGGCAACCCAGATGAACGAGCGTCAGCAGGTCGAGCGAATCGCTCGGCGCGGTGTCGTGATGACGTCCTGCGATCACTCCAATCTCGAGCGGCAAATTCCATCTCTCCACAAGCTGGCGGCCGGCCTCGCAGTGGTCCATGCCGAACTGCTCAATTTCGCATTCGAGCACGTCATACGCATTCTCCGCCGCGACGTGCAGCAACTCGGCATACTGCTTGGGATGCGCAGCAAAAAGCGCCAGACGCCCTATGTCGTGGAGCAACCCGGCGGTGAAAGCCCGGCCCTCGTGCAGCGCGCACGCCCATGCCAGTTCCTCGGCCAGAAACGCCGTCGCCAGCGTGTGCCGCCAGCAGCGGCGCAACTCCTCGAATCGGCTCGTGACGCCCAGGTAGGAGCCGGTGGCAACAGTCACCACCATCTTGCGTGCGCGAGGCGCTCCCAACACGGTCAGCGCCTGCTGTAAAGACGATGCCTGCGACTGAAGACCAATCTCCGGCGAGTTGGCGCGCTGCAGAATCTGGCCCGACAATTCCGGATCCGCACGCAGCGTCTCAACCATCGACTCCACACCAGCGTCTCCGTTAGCCAGGAGATGCAACAGTTTCGCAGCGACCGGCGGAAAGGCCGGGATGCGCGAGAGGTCCGTCTCAGCCATCTGATACTACTGTATCGGCCAAGTACTGGCCAGACTTTAGTACTACTGGACGAAAGTTCTACGAAAATCGGCTTGCGGCCTTAGGTCTCGCCGCTGCAATAACTTACTCCTCCTGGCCCAATGGTAAGGATCACCCGTGGCCCAGAGGTTTCGATAGCGGCGCCTGATGCGGCACATGGATGCCCGCCCGAGCCTGGCGCGGTGGCTTTGCGTTGTCCTCCGGGTTTGCCGTGCTTCAGTATCCTTGGTGAGACACTCAACAATTTGTACAAAGAATGTTTGGAATCCCATACTCCTGGCCGGGCGCTCGTCGAGGGACCCGCCGCCGAGTTCGACAAGTTCAATCTGGCGATCCTCGGCGACGCTTGCAGTTTGCTCTCCAGCTCCGCACCGTTTTATTGAGGTGACAACCTATAGTGTTCCCGCGATTTTCCGCCGATTAAGTAAGCAAGTCTGCTGTGATGAGACTTAGTACCGGCCCTTGCCATAGCGTTCGGAAAGGTCTTGTGTGGTTGTAGGTTGGTCCACTACAATGGTTGCAACTTTTGAATTTGAAACGAAGGCGTGTTGCTTGGCATCCATTTGAGTGGGGAGAGTGTCAAGAAAGAGGCCGAACTTGGAAGAACGTCTGAAAGGTCTGATGCAGGAGCTGGGGAACGCGATCAATGAGTCGCTGTCAGACTCCGAACGGATCGCGGAAGCAATCGGGGAAATCAAGCAGGCAGGTTACGACGTCTTTCTGGTGCTCGAGGCCACGATCGGCTTCAACAAGCGCGAAGAGCCCGAAGACGGCGATGAGACGGTGGAGGAAGGCCGCTCCGAACAGAGCTTTGAGGCCAAGAGTTTCGAGGCCACCGGAAAGATCAAGCTGACCACTCAGGATCAAAAATTCCTGCGCGCCCTGAAGATCGCTGTCGACGAAGAAGCAACCTGAACGATCTTGCCCCTCAGGCGATGCCCAGTTCGCAGTAAACGTCCCAGGTTTTCCGCGCCGCCTCAGCCCAGGTAAAGGCCATCGAGCGAATCCGCCCTCTCCGGGCCAGATCCTCCCTCAAGTGAACATCCGCTGCGAGCTTGATCAGGGCTGCGGCCAGTTCGTCCGCGCTCGCGGGGTCCACCAGCACGGCCGCGTCTCCGGCCGCTTCGACAATCGAAGGCCGGGCTGAAGCCACCACAGGCAAGCCCGCGGCCATGGCCTCGATGACAGGGATTCCAAAGCCTTCGTCCAGCGAGGGGAACGAGAGGATGGAAGCCCGCGCATAATACGCTTGGAGCGCCTGCGGGTTGACGTAGCCCGGCGCCTCGATCCGTTCGCGGCAGGAGCTTTTCTCGATTCGTCCGACGATCTCTTCGGCTCCGAACCCGCGCGATCCGGCCAGGACGAGCCGCCAGCCGGCGGGCATCCGCTCGAAAGCTTCGATCAGCCGCACGATGTTCTTTCGTTTTTGAATGGCTCCAACGTGCAGGACGATTGGTTCGCGCGCGCTTGCCGGAGGCGGATCGAGCGGCGCGTGTACGCCGTGATGCACCACGCGCAATCGCTTCCGCGGAACACCCAACAGCGCCTCTACCTGATCCGCCGTGAATTGCGACACACAGATAATGAGATCCGACCGCGCGGCGGCGTCGCGAGCCTGTTCGGCGAAACGGCGCCGGAATTCGGGTGTGGAGTATTCCTGGGTCAGTACGAACAGATCGTGAAACGTCGTCACGGAACGGTGAAAGCGCGCGCGCGGAAGGCGCTGGTTCAGACCGTGGAACAGGTCGCTGCGCGGGACAATCGGCTCCTGCAAAAGGCGGCGCCGCGCGTTCGGCGGGAGCTTGGCCCGCAACGATCGCGCCAGCCGGTGAGGCCGATAGCAGAAAAGAAATTGCACTTCAGGATGCGCGGCGGCCATTGCCGCCAGGATTTCCTGAGAGTACACACCGACGCCGGAGAGCTGCTCTCCAGCGCTGTAGGTCGCGTCGAGGGCGATCCGCATTCCGCAGGTGTCAGCTTACTCCGCCAGGTTGTATTCCTTCAACTTCCGATAGAGCGTCGTGCGCCCGATTCCGAGCAGGTGCGCCGCCATACTGCGATCGCCTTTGGTGTACTCGAGCGCGTCCCGAATCGCACGCCGCTCCAATTCAACCAGCGGAATCACGGGAATGCCCGGCAGCGCGGGCGCCTCTGGCGTGCGGAGCCGCCGCTCCTGCGAAGGCTCTGCCGGGGGGGCGCTCGAGGGAGGCCGCGGTACGCCGGCGATCGCCGCCATACTGCGCTGATCCCACCGCATCGCTTCCAGATGGTTCTGCAATTGCGAAGGCAGGTCGCCCACGTGCAGGAACGGTCCCGAGTTGAGGGCCGTCATTCGCTGCACACAGTTGCTTAACTCCCGCACGTTGCCGGGCCAGTCATAGTCCATCAGGATCCGCAAGGCTTCGGGCGTCACGCGATAATTCTTCCCTGCGCTCTTGAGGAAATGCTCGATCAGCACAGGCACGTCGTCTCTGCGATCCCTCAGCGGCGGGATGCGCATTGTGATCACGTTGAGCCGGAACAGCAGGTCCTGGCGGAAATTTCCCCGGGCGACCTCCGCAGCCAGGTCGCGATGCGTGGCCGCAATGATGCGGATGTCGACCTTGTGCCGCACCAGCGACCCCACCGGCCGGTATTCCCTCTCCTGGAGCACACGCAGCAGCTTGACTTGAAGTTCAAGCGGCAAGTCGCCGATCTCGTCGAAGAAAGCCGTGCCTCCGTTGGCCTGCTCAATCAGGCCCTTCTTGGCTTCCGACGCGCCTGTAAACGACCCCTTGGTGTGGCCGAACAGCTCGCTTTCCATCAGCGGCCCGACCAGCGAGCCACAGTCGATGGGGACGAAATTGCCGCTCGGATTGGCGTCGTGAATGGCGCGCGCCACCACTTCTTTGCCGGCGCCGGTCTCCGCGAGTAACAACACGGGCGACCGCGACCGTCCTAACTTTTCGATGAGTTGCCTGATCTGACTGATCTGCAGCGACTGGCCCACAAGACTATGCGGGGCGTCCACGCAGGTGGAAAACATTTAGCTATTAATTTGATTGTAGCAGAAGATCGGCCGGCGCCGGGAAGCCGAGTACCTCTACCGGCCTCTACCGGCTGAACTGCCACCACACGACGGCCGCGGCTGCCACCACCAGCAGCAGCCCGAGCCAGCGCAGCCAGCCCCTGCCGGCCCGCCGCTGCGGTTCCGGTTCCCGCTCGATCTGATCGGCGACGGCCGGCGCCAGCGGCTCGCCTGGAAGGCTGCGCAGGAAACGCGCGATCTCACGCCGGCCGCGCTTGTCGGCGATGATGAACGTCTCCCACAAACCGCCCTTCGACAGGTTGGCCAGCGTCTGACGAAGGTCCTCCGGAACTTCCTCGACCGAGTCGTACACCTCCTCGCCCTCGGCCGTCGAAATCAGCACCGCCGACGACTTCACCACGCCGGCTACGGCAAGGCCGCAGGTCGGGCACGCGGCGTCGTCGTTCGGGAAACTCTGCTTGCATCGCGGACACTGCATGGCCGTCTATGCCCCGCTTGCCTTGCGCGGTCTGAGTTCGGCCGCGGGCACTTCACCGACGTTTGCCAGAGTCACCTGAATGAATCCCAACGCCGCCTTCGAAAGAGCCTTATCCTTGCGGTACACCAGCCCCAGCCGGCGGATCATCGGCTCCGGCGCGAGCGATAGCGCCTTCAACCTGCCGCTGTCAAGTTCCTCCTGGCAATTCGAGACGGCCAGGAACGAGAGGCCGAGCCCGGCCATCACGAAGCGCTTCATCATTTCGGTGGAATCCAGTTCCATCGCGATATGTAGATGATCTTCAATCGGCTCCATCCACGCGTTCAGACGCGTCCGCGTCATGCCCTGCTTCGGCAGCAGGAGTGGAAAGTCCGCGAGATCCTCCGGGTGGACGCTCTTGTTGGAGGCCAGCGCGTGGCCGGTGGGAACGATCATCACAATCTCGTCGCGATGAATGTGGATCACCTGCAGGCGCTTCTCTTCCACGGGAAGCTGCGTGAAGCCAAAGTCGGCGATATTCTCCATGACCGCTTCCACCACCCGCGTGCCGTAAGAGCGGTCGACCAGAAGCTGTACCGCGGGAAACTGCTGCGTGTAGTCGGCGAAGACCTGCGGCAGCACGTAAATGCACGTGGCTTCGTTGGCGGCGATCACCAATTCGCCGCGCGGATTTCGCTCCAGCTCATTGATGGAGTCCTGCGCGCGGCGGCGCAGGTCCAGAATCTGCCCGGCGTACTGGCTGAAAATCTTGCCGGCCGTGGTGAGCGTGATCTTACTGCCGAAACGCTCGAACAGGGCTGTGCGCAGCTCCTGCTCGAGCTGCCGGACCTGCGCGCTGATCGCGGGCTGAGTCCGGTAGCAGGTCTGCGCCGCTTTCGAAAAACTCTTCAGCCGGACAATCTCAAGGAACGTGTGTAGCTGATCGAGATCCATACTCTGCCGAGGGAGGCCGGCTCGTCCCGTAGCGTGGCCAACAAGCCGATCACGGGCATGTCGATTCGCTATCCCAAGCAAATCGAATCGGCGGGATAGAAATAATCAATTTCCATCGCGCTCCGGAAGTTGCTATCAATTGTAACAAAGGCTCCGGGTGGTGCGGTTAGAGCGACCAGTGGGAAGTGCCGTAGCCACAGACGCCGTCTCCGGGAAGGGACGGCTACTTGCCGCACCTTAAGCCCGGGGCTGGCCGGCTATGCCGCGTGACGGGTCGAAGCGGCCGACCGCTCCAGCTTCTTGCCCGTACTCAACTGAAGCGCGTTCACCACCGATTTGCCGCCGCGCGAATTCGCCGCGATCACGTAGGTCTCTGCCGTATGAACGGAGAGCCGTTCAATTCGCCCCTGCCACTCCGCCAACTCCGCCGGCGAGTAGAGATAGTTCGCAGCCGAAGCTTCTTGGTTCCAGTCACTGGCGCCGCGGCCGAGCAGACGCACGTAACTCAGCGCGGAAGTCACCACGGCCTTGGGCGGCATCGCACCCGCTCCGGCCGGCTGATCGACGTTGCAGAATCCGATCTGATAATCCATCATGACGCCCAGCGCTTCATCGAGCAACCAGCTCGCATGCCGCATCTCGCCGGCCAGCGGCAGTGGATGAAACGTGCGCCGCAGTTTGATCAGGAAGTCGCGGTTGTCCTTGCTGAATCGGAATGACGCCGGGAACCGCATCAGCACGCAGCCCAGCTTTCCCGCTTGACGCAGAGGCCACAAGCCCTCCTTGAAGCGCTTCACTGCTTGCCCATCGAGGTTGCGATCGAACGTGAACTCGCGCCGGGCCAGCGCGGTGAACTGGAACCGCGGCTGGCGCTCCACCATACGCAGCCACAGCTTGGCTACTTCCGGTTTGATGGGCTGTTCGAACGACGTGTCGATTTCGATCAGGTTGAAATGAGTCGCGAGGTGCTCGAGTGGATGGAATCCTCGAGGCTTGTATTGCGGGTAGACGACGCAATTCCAATCGGCGTGGGACCATCCGGAGGGGCCAAAGCGGACCATACGATGTTCGCCCTTTCTTCGCCTTTTATTCTACCGGAGTTCGCCCCCCGCCGTCAAGTCTGCATGGACAAAATTATTCAGAGCGCGGGTGGAAAATTTTGCTGGCAAGGGTAACGTCGTCTACAGTAGCCGCGCCTTACATGCATATCCCCGTTACGACAAGCGGGCGCGTACACCCCTATCACCCAACAATGCGCCCGCTTTTACCTTTTTATTCCTGCTGACTTCCCGTTAACGGTTTCATACTAGTTTTCTTGCCAAAACGGAGAGCCGCCCCCTCGCGTTTAGTTCGCCCGCCGATGGGGAATCCCCAGCACGCCGCAAACCCGGCGCCAGGCCAGCAAACAACACTTCAATCGACTGTCTGACTGACAGAGCCGCTCTCTACATCGCAGACTACGGGCTCATTCAGAACCGGCGGCGGGCTTGCACCTGCCGGCATTCCGATCTCGCCGCGCCGCTCCCGCTTCCACATAGGCAGTCCGGGCTGCCGGATTCACGGCCGTCTGAAGGTGCAGTGCGACAAGGCGGTCAATGCGTCCTTGCACGCCGCCAGTCCAGCCTGCGACACGGGTCGCCGAAGAGTTGATCATCGGCGCGGAGGGCTCCGATGTCAGAGCGATGCGCTGTTCCTCGCCCGAGGGCCACTTGCGCAGTTTCGGACCATCCCGCTTCGACACTAAGGTCGTCCCGTCGTTGGCAACCCGATGTCGAAATGCCGCGGCGTAGGACGTTTCAAATTCAGCTTGCCGGCCCGTCGTGAGGTCGCGTAGCCTGACGCGGCTAAGACGGAGCAGGGGCGGTACAGATGATGCGAGGTAAGCGAAGCGCCCGTTGGGACTGAGCGAAGCCGAACCGTTTAAGGCGACGGTCTCGCCATTTGCGAAACGAATTTCGGATCCATACCGTTCGATGGAAATGCCACACAGCGATCCGAAATTGCAATCACGAACGCCGGTAACGGCCACCGTGCGTCCATCAACGCTGGGTGATGTCAAGTGAAGATTGTACGCAGTCGCGGAACTCCAGCTCGAAGCACCCCAACCGGCAAAGGCGATGGATGCCGGTTTCTGATCATACAGCCGGACCCCATCCGCCGCACTCCACACGAGAATCTTCGGGTGGGCGAACTGATGGCCGCCTTTCATCCGCAGCGAGGAGGAAAACCAAAGGACTGAACCATCAGCATTGGAGGCGAGATTCTGGAACGCGGGCTGGCCCCACGCGATTACAGGGGCGACCGCAAGCAGGGCGGCACTCCAGCGCGGCCGTGGTCTCCTGCCTTCTCTAAG
>JBOGMR010000007.1:0-2872 GCA_050746825.1 Bryobacteraceae bacterium
TCACGTTCGGCGTTCCCTTGCCGAGGAGACTGCTGACCGACACGGCAAAGCTCCGCCTGTATGATCCTGGCGGCAAACCCGTCGCGGCGGACTTTCGTGTGGTAAACCGCTGGTGGAATGATGCGTCCACTCAGGTGGCCTCCATTCAGTGGGTCCACTGCGACTTCTTCGCTTCCGTGCCCGCCCGGGGCCGCGCCGTGTACCGCTTGCGCACCGCGGACCACGAACCCCCCGCACCGCCGGCGAAACTGGAAGTCACATCCAGTGGCGATGACGTGATCGTCTCCACCGGACCTCTGCGATTCACGGTCCACCGAAGCGGCCCGCTGATGGACGGTCCAGGACTCAGCGGCGCCGATTTCCTGCTACGCTCCGACGAACGAATCTACAAACTCAGCTCCTGGGCCGGCTCCGAACTTGCCGTTGAAGAGCAAACGCCGGTGAAAGTTGTGTTGAAGCGCACCGGCTCGCACGGCTGGGTCAACGGGAGGGACAAAGCGCTCGACTACGTCGTGCGGCTCACCGCCTACGCGGGCAAGTCTCACGTTCGACTGACGTACAGCATCGTCAACCGGCAGGGCGAGCGGATGAGCGACTTCGTGCGGCTCGACGGCTTGCGCCTGGAAGCAAGGCTGGGAAAAACTCCGGCGCCGGCGCGTATCGAGCAGCTATCGGCAACGCCTCGCCGCCCGGGCTGGTTTGAGGCAGGCGGCATCGGATTCGGACTGCGCTGGTTCTGGCAACTGTATCCGAAGGCGTTCGAGGCGCGAGGCGACGGCCGCGTGCGGCTGGAGCTTTTCCCGGAATCGGCACGGCCTCAAAACATCTACATGGGAGTCGCCAAAACGCACGAGATGATTCTGTCGTTCGGCGGCGAGAATCTTTCGGCGCATCTCGACGAGCCGCTCTACGCCGTCGCGCCGCCGAAATGGTTCACCCGGGAGACAGGCGCGATGGGGCGGCTCGTGGAGTCGTCGGCGGAGGCGATTCAACCGCAATACTGGCCGCTAGTCGAGCGATACGACCGGTGGCTGGCCGCCTCGCGCGACGCCGTGCTGCAGAAGCGCGATCGGGGTCATCAATTTGAAGGCCGTACGCTGGACGAGTACGGCATGCTGAATTTTGGCGACGCCGTGCACAAGATCATTACCGAAACCCGCCGGCCCGATTACGGCATCCACTGGGAGACCGAGTACTACGATTTTCCGCACGCTCTGTTCCTGCACTTTTTCCGCACCGGCGATCTCGTGTCACTACGCACCGCGGTGGAGGCCGCCGCGCACCTGGCCGACGTCGACATCTCTCATTACGATGTCCAGCCAACCTTACACGGGGCCCCGCGCACCGGTCCGGGCTTGAACCACTGGACCCGCTACTCCAATGGCGAGTTCATGGCCTCAGCCAGTTGGGCCTTCTACAAGAACGAAAGCCTGTTCGATCGCTACCTGCTCACCGGCGACCCGTGGTCGCGAGACGTGGCGCGACTGTCTGCCGACTTCGGCGTCGTCAACAACGGGCTCGATATTCAGAGCAATACGCGCTCGATCGGCCACGGTCTGTTCGCGATGATGAAGGCCTATGAGGTGTTCGGCCACAAGAAGTACCTCGATCGCGCCAACTGGATCATCGACTGTGTGCAGACCTGGCAGGATGGCAATGTGGAAAAGTTGCGCGAGCGGGAGTGCGGCGTGCGCTGGGACCCACAGTTTCGCGGAGGCTACAGCCACCAGTCGTGGATGTACGGGATCGCGCTGGAGGCCATGGCGCAGGCTTCGCGGACTTTTCAGCGTCCGGAGATGCCTGCTTATTTGCGCCGCGCGGCCGACTGGGTGTTCGCCAGCCCGAAGGAATGGGACCCGCAGCGCCGTATCTTCCTGAATGCACCCGTGCATGCCGTGATGCTCACGCCGGGCCTGGCATACATCGCCGAAACCAGCGGCGAGAGCAAGTACTGGGATATCGCGCTGGAGAGTTTTCGAAGGCAGACCGAAGCGGCGCAGGTCTCCGACCGGCTGAAGCTGTTCGGGCAGCTATACCGTAACTCACAGAGATTACCCTGGTACCTGTCGGTGGAGGCTGATCGAAAGTGAGGACCGTCTCTCACTCTCCCGTGGCGGAAGCCGCCTGCGCCCGGCGATAGCGCATCGCAAAGACCGCAGACGGACCGCCGTCGCCGCCGCTGCCGAGCACGAGCAGGATCAAGTCTCGCTTCGCATCGTAGACCATCGAGCGATTCTGACTCGCCCGGCGTGCGGGGGGCGCTTCGGTCACCGGTGGAATGTCGACCAGGCGCCAGACATTCCCGGCGACACTGTATTCCCAGAGCGCCGGCCTGGTGCGGTCCTTGCGCGACGGGCCGTAGATCAGCACGACGCCGCCGGAAGGGATGTAGACCGACTCGCGCGTGCACTGCGGCGGCGCCGCTCCTGCGGGCGCGATCACTTTCGGCTGCATATTTTTCCACTGCTTCGTTTTCAAATTGAAGATCCAGAGCTCGTCGCGATTTTTTCCGCCGCCGTGCAGGATCACCTGGTCGCGCCTGGTGTCGTAGGCGAGGCTGGTCATTTCGTATAGGTTCCCCGGCGATGCCTGTGGGGGGCCGAGTCGAGTCCATTGGTTCCTGGCCGATTCGAACAGGTAGACCGGATTGTCTTCGACCGGAGGTTCACCCGCCTTCAAGTAGCCCGCCGGATCGAGGCGCGTACGCCACGCCACGGTTGCGCCGATCACGCCGAGCGGCGTGGTCACCAGCGCAGTCACGCCCGGCGGCGCCGACGCCTTCCGTTGCCAGTTGTGACTCGCGGGATCGTACGACCACGTCACGCACGCAGGGCACGCCGATGTCTCCAACTTCATCCACTCGGGTTGGTAG
>JBOGMR010000008.1:0-2195 GCA_050746825.1 Bryobacteraceae bacterium
GTCTATCTCCTCGGCGATCCGCGTCTTGAGAATCCTGGCTGGGATCGTTTGTTTAAGACGGGCGTAATCGACGTAGATGGAACCGTGCGCAACGTGGCTACCGGTGAGCAGCCGGTCTTCCGCGTCAGGCCTCCGTTTACCCTGCGGACCACACCGCTGCGCTATGGCAATCTCCGCAACCAGTGGGGCACGACCTTTGATCTGTCCGTGCTGAAGAGCGTCCGGCTCAATGAGAGGATGAAGGCGCAGTTCCGGGTGGAGGCGTTCAACGCATTCAACACGCCGATTTTCTCGTCCAACCCGAACCTCACGCCGACGTCAGTGAACTTCGGAAAAATCTTCCGCGACAACGGCCAGTCCAACGCCCAGCGGATTATTCAGCTCGGGTTCCGTTTCGAATATTAGGCGACCACTCACCGGCGCTCGTGGTTCCGCGCGAATGCACTGGCGCTCGCCATCGCCCGGACGCCCGTCGCAATCATTTGGTCATCTCGGGTTCGGCGCAGTCGGAGGCGGCAGCAAAGCAAGTTTGAGCTCAGGCACATACCGGATCGCGATGTTCGCTCCCAGACCCTCGACAGGTGCGTTCTCCAGATTGGTAAGGACAACCACGGTGAGACCGTGACTTGGCCACCGGAAATAGGCGGCTCGGAATCCAGGCATCGTTCCTCCATGCCGGATCATCGGAACACCGCTGGGAGTCTTAGAACCGGCGGGAAAGTCGTCGAGCTGCCAGCCGAATCCGTAAGGGTACTTTCGACCGTCGTTCAATGTCACCGGCGTCCACATCTCCGTTTTGGTTGATCCCTTTAGAACGTGGTCCGCGAGCAATGCGGCCTCCCACGTCGCCAGGTCAAGGACAGTCGACAAGAACGCGCCGCTTGGCCGTACAGCCGGCCAGTTTTGCATGTTCTGGAATATGCCTGCAATCCACGCGTAGCCATCGGCGCGGTTTGGAACGATGTCCGCGGCGCTGGTCACCCGGGTGGCGGTCATCCCCAGCGGCGCGAACACTCGTTCGGTGAGGAAATCGCCCCACGGTTTCCCGCTGACCCTATGGATGATTTCCGCCAGCACGAAATAACCGACGTTGCAGTACTCCCATTTTTCGCCAGGCTTGAACCGGAGCGGAAGTGGATACGCCGTTTTGATGACATCGATATCAGGCTGAATCTTGTGGGGGTCGAAACCTGGCGCCTCGCGCACAAGGCCTGAGGTGTGTGTAAGCAGATGACGAAGCGCGATCGCCTGCCACGCTACCGGTGTCTCGGCAAGATACTTACTGACCTTATCGTCCAGAGCGACTCTGCCGTCCTGAACCAGCAGCATGATTCCGGTGGCGATAAACTGCTTACTTACCGACCCGATCTTAAAAACAGTAGTGGGCCGGGCGGGAATATCGTGCTCGATATCCGCAAGCCCGTAACCTTCCGCCTTAATCACAGCGCCGTCTTTGATCACTGCGACAGAAACCGCGGGAATATGTTGTTGCTGCATCGCGGCCTTGACGTAATCATCGATGTCATCCGCGCGAACGACTGCGGCGCCGAGGATCAAAGCAAACGAAAGAACCAAATGACGTTTCCGATTCATTCTCCCTCCAGACTGCCATACCTCCGATCACTCTGCGGGTTGCCGAAGCCGAACAGTTCCACGAGCCGCCAGCTCACCCATCGAGTCTGAGGCAAGCGTTCGCGCTCGTCAAGGGACAAGCGCTGTGGAGAAAGACCGCCCACCAGAGCAACCCGAGGCAGCAAGGGCCACATAAGTCCGAGATCTCCGTTCCTCAAGTAGGCGCGAATCGAACGTCGAAACGGTCGAACCGAAGAGTAGTGGGCAACCGCCGGACAAACTGCTACCTAGCGGCGGCTTTGGGAGTCGACCAGTGCAGCCATCGCGGCTGACGCCCGCCGCGCGTCATCCATCAGGCTGGCGCTCGCCTGTCCACGGTTCTGCAACTCTGCGAATGACGCCAGAGCTTCTCCGTACCAGCGGCGCGCCGCCACCCGGTCGCCCATCGCGGCCCGGACTTCGCCCGCCGTTGCGAGCGCAATGGCGACCTCGCCGCGGGCGCCGGCATTGGCGGGATTCGCCGCCGCAAGCTTGCGCCGCAATTCCAGGCAACGCTCGGCGTAGGGCCACGCCTGTTTGGGATCTCGCGCCTTGACCAGCGTACTGCTGATTCGTTGTAGAGT
>JBOGMR010000009.1:0-11998 GCA_050746825.1 Bryobacteraceae bacterium
CGCGAAGGCTATCCGATACGAGCCCAGGGTCCGGACAAGACCATTCGAATTGCGCCGGGCCAGGAGAGTAGCGTCACCGTCCAGAGCGACGGCTCGGTGACTGTCAACGGGTCTACCGCCGGCCGGATCGCGCTGGTTGATCTCGACAAGCCGGACGCGACCGAGAAGCGCGGTGAGAGCTATTTCCGCTTAGTCGATCCCGGCTATACGCCGGCCGCGGCGACGAGCCAGGTGCATCAGGGCAAGCTGGAGAGCTCGAACGTCAGCCCGGCCGAGTCGGCAGTCAGGCTGGTCAGCATCATGCGCCAGTTCGAAATGCTGCAACGAGCCGTCAGCCTGGGCGCGGAAATGAATCGAAAAGCGGTCGAAGAAGTGGCTAAGGTTGGAAACTAAATGAAAAAGTTTGAGGCAGTCACGGAGACATCATGATCAGAGCACTTTACAGCGCGGCGAGCGGGATGAGCGCGCAGCAGATGAACGTCGACAACATCGCGCACAATCTCGCCAACGCGAACACCACCGGATTCAAGATGCGCAGGGCGCAGTTCCAGGACCTGCTTTACCAGAACATGGTCCAACCGGGCGCCGCGGCCGGCTCGCAGACGTTTGTTCCGACCGGTCTTCAGGTCGGGCTCGGCTCGCGCGCGGTCTCGAACGAGATCGTTTTCTCACAAGGCAATTTTCAGGCGACCAACAATCCGCTCGACCTGGTGATTCAAGGGCGCGGGTTTTTCCAGATCCGGCGTCCATCGGGCGAGCTGGCGTACACGCGCTCGGGCACCTTTCACCTCGACCGCGACGGCAACATGGTCACGCCCGACGGTGACGCGCTCGACCCGCAGATCACGATTCCGGCCGAAGCGCAGTCCATCACCATCGCCTCGGACGGCACGGTGAGCTACTCGCAGCCGGGACAGACTGCGGCTCAGGTGGCCGGGCAGATCCAGATCGCGAACTTCCAAAATCCGGGCGGGCTCAACAGCATCGGCCGGAACCTGTACACGCCGACGGATTCCTCCGGCGACGCGACCATGGGCAATCCCGGGGGACAAGAAGGCCTGGGCACGCTGCTGCAGGGTTATACGGAGCAGTCCAACGTGAGCGTGGTCGAAGAGTTCATCAACCTGATTGTCAGCCAGCGCGCCTACGAAGCGAATTCGAAGGTAGTCAAAGCGGCTGACGAGATGTATCAACAAGTGAACAACCTGACCCGATGAAACTGATGTCCTGGCGCTGGCTTTCTGTTCTTTGCGTCGCAGCCCGGCTGGCGGCAGGCGCAGACGGGTGCGCTCCGGTCGACGGCGACCGGATTGTGATGAAGGATGTCGCGCGCCTGATTCCAGCATTCGCCGGCGCGCCGCCGGACGTTCTGGTGGGACTGGCGCCGGCGCCGGGCGCAATCCGGCGGCTGCTTCCCGTGGACCTGGCGCGTCTTGGCCGCGAGCACGGGTTGGCGATTGAGCACACCGGCGTGTGTTTCGAGGTCAAAGTTTCGCCGCTTACCGCGGATCGGGTTGAGACGGCGCTTCGCGCTGCTCTGCCCCAAGACGCAGAAGTGGAACTGGTGGACTTCAGTCGAACGCCGGTGCCCGACGGCCCGATCGAGTTTCCGCGCCACGGGCTGACGCCCGCTCGCGAGGCGATCTGGCGCGGGCGCATTCATTACTCGCCGTCGCGAAGCGTTGGGGTGTGGGCCAAGGTTCGTGTATCGAGCGGCCGTGAAGTAGTGGTGGCTGCGCGCGACTTGAGTTTGGGCCAGACCGTCTCCCTGGACGACGTTCGACTGGAGCGAAACACGAGCACGCTGGCGCAACTGGCGCCGCTGGCTTCGATTGAGGATGCCGTGGGACGCCGGGTGCGGCGGCGCATCCAGGCCGGACAACCGCTGAGCGCATCCGCTCTCACGCTCCCCAACGTGATCGAGCGCGGCGAGATGGTGACGGTTGAAGTCAGGGAAGGAGCCGCTTTCCTCAGGTTCGAGGCCAAAGCGGAAAACGCCGGCCGGGTCGGCGATTCCATCGATATTCTCAATCCGGCGAATAAACGGCGCTTCCGTGCCAAGGTTGTCGGAAAGGGTTTGGTATGCGTGAGTCCTCAACGATCATGATTCGAATTGCGATCCTGCTGGCGCTCGCCGTGGCGCTGGGCCGGGCGGGCGAAAAGAAGAGTCCGGCGCTCTCGCCGCTCGATCAATACATTCAGCAAGCGGCGCAGCCTGCGGGCGGGTCCGCCGGCGGCGGTGCGTCCGCCGGGTCTTTATGGAGCAGTTCGGCTCCGTTCGGCGATGTGGCGCGCGACCTTCGCGCCAGCCAGGTCAACGACCTGGTGACGGTTTTGGTTTCCGAGCGGGCTTCCGCCTCGGCCACAGGCGATACATCAACCTCGCGCAAGGCTGAGGCCAAGGGCGGCATCAGCTCCGTTTTCGGTCCCGTGCATTCCCGGATTGGCGACATGCTCAAGCTCGGCAGCGATTCGGCGCTGCAGGGGCAAGGGGCGACGACACGCGAGAGCGCCCTGGCAACCACGCTTTCGGCCCGCGTGACCCACGTGCTGCCGAACGGCTACCTGGTGGTTGAGGGCGTCAAAGACACCATGGTCAACTCCGAGAGGCAGATGATCAGTGTCCGCGGCGTGGTGCGTCCGGCGGATCTCGGCCCCGGCAACGTCGTTCGATCCGACCGGCTGGCGCAGCTCGAAGTCAGAATGAACGGCAAGGGCGTAGTGAATGACGCAATCCGGCGTCCATTTTCGTTGTACCGGATTCTGCTCGGGATTCTTCCTTTCTAAATGCATATGAAACGGTTTGATGCGGTAATCCTCGCGTTCCTCTGCCTGGTTCCAAGGCCCGCGCCGGCTGTATCGGCGCGGATCAAGGACCTGGCGAGCCTCGAGGGAGTTCGGGACAACCAACTGATCGGTTACGGATTGGTGGTGGGACTCGCCGGCACCGGCGACCGGCGCCAGACGGTATTCTCGACGCAGAGCTTGACGAGCCTGCTCGAACGCATGGGAGTTTCGGTGCCGGCGACCGCGATCCGGGTGAACAACACTGCCGCCGTGATCGTCACGGCAACCCTTCCGCCTTTTTCGCAACCCGGCGCGCGCCTGGATACCACCGTGTCGTCGATCGGCGACGCCTCGAATCTCCAGGGCGGAATGCTGCTCATGACGCCGCTCAAGGGTGCGGACGGACAGGTCTACGCTGTCGGACAAGGCGCGGTGGTCACCGGCGGATTTGCGGCCGGCAAGGGAGGGAATTCGCAGACGGTCAACCATCCGACCGTGGGACGCGTGGCAGCAGGAGCGCTGGTCGAGCGGCCTGCGCCCTCTGTGGCTCCCCATGGCGGATTCAAGCTGCAGCTTCACCGTGCCGACTTCACGACTGCCGCGCGCATCGCGGAAGTCGTGAACCGCAAGTTCAGCGGGCAGGGCATCCCGGCGGCCCAGGCGGAAAACTCGGGAGTCGTTGCCGTTCGGATGCCCTCCACCTTCGCCGGAGGGCCGATTGAGTTCGTCGCGGCGGTCGAGAGCCTCACGCTTGAGTCCGATCGCACCGCCAAGGTGATCGTGAACGAACGCACCGGCACTATCGTCATGGGACGCGAGGTGCGGATCGCGCCGGTGGCCATTCTGCACGGGAATTTGAGCGTGGAGATTCAGACCACACTGGAAGTTTCGCAGCCGCCCGCACTATCGAGCGGAGAGACCGCCGTGGTTCCCCAAACGTCGGTCAAGGCGCGCGAGGAACGGGCGCGCAATGTCGTGCTGAAGGACGGCGCCAGCGTCGAAGAGCTGGTGCGGGCTCTGGCCGCAATCGGCTCGACGCCTCGCGACGTGATCGCGATTCTGCAAAGCCTCAAAGCCGCCGGCGCTCTCGACGCCGAGCTGGAGATTATCTGATGATTACGGGAATTCAAACGCGCACTCCGGATCCGGGAAACACCGTGCCCGCACGCGATCGCGCGGCTGAACGCGACGCCGCCGGCAAGTTCGAAGCACTGCTGCTCAGCCAGATGCTACGGACCGCCCGCGAAGCAAGCTCAGGAGAAGCGGACAACCAAGGCACAGCCTCAATGTTCGAAATGGCCGAGCAGCAGTTCGCGGAGCTACTCTCTGCGCGAGGGGGGATAGGCCTTGCGAATATGGTGGCGGATCATTTATCCGGCTCAAGCTCGTCCGCACCTGTCCGATAAGGTGTCCAAGGAAAGAAAACGACGTGCGGATTGACAATTCACGATCGACCCGGCAGGAGCCGGCCGGTAAACTTCTGCGTACGGCAACGCGAACAGTAGACTTATTTACGCCGCCGGCATCGGCCTTCCGAATGGACAACAGCCAGCTCTCCCTGCTGTCAAGCGCGGTCTCGGATCAAGGGAGGTCCGAGCGCCTGGAGGCTCTTCGCGTGGAAGTCGCCCACCGGCGCTACTCGGTTCCGGCGGCGCAGATCAGCCGGGCCCTGGTTGACTTCCACATCGGCGCCTGAACGCTCGGCGTGCCCGGCTACTGCTGGGCTGGCGCGCATACTTCCGCGATCTTCTTGATCGCGCGCACCTTCATTGACGGCGTGTCGCCGCTTTCGGTCAACTGGCCGGTCACCGACACTTTGTGTCCGACAAACTTCGCGAAGCCCTCCTGCTCGAATCCCACCGCCTGAAGCTTGGCGATCGTCTTGATCGCAGTGTCCTCCGTGAGCGTGTAAACGCCGTCCTTCTCATCGACGCATCCGGTGAGCGTCTTGGTATCCGGAGCTTCTTTCTTTGCAGGCGTCTCCTTCCGCGGAGCCTTGCTCTTCTTCTGAGCCTGAGCCGGCGCCGCCGGACCTAACCACAACGCCACAGCTATCAACCACACAAACCGTCTCATCCCACCCCCCTTTTCACCCAATCGGCGAGTAAGCCGCCGGCCGCCAGAGCGAGATTTGAATTACGCTCGATATTTGACCATGCGCGTCGATTGAATCCTTGCGGACTTTGATCCACTCCGGGTCCGCTCCAAACGCTTCCCACGCCTTCTCTCGCGCCGCCAGGTTGTCGAACGGAGTCAGATACGTCAGGTTCGGCATGTTCGGCCCAATCACGGTTTCGCTGTAGAGAATCGGATGCACACCCACCCGATGGAAAATCTTGATCTCGGGACCCGCGAACCTTTGATGCAGAGCCCCCAGTTGCCGCCACGTCGGCGAGTGATACACACGCCATTCGAATATGCGCGATGCGCCTGGTTTTCTTGGTGTCGCGGGGGGCTCCGGCGAATAGTCGGTCGCTTTGAGCAGCGTGTGCGACATGTGTTCGTAAGGTGGCTCGGACCCGCTCTCCCAGGCGGCGAACGCCTTTTGCACCGCGCTGTCCTGCCGCATTTTTGCGCGCAGCTCCGGCAGATCGCTGACCGATTTCAGCCCCATCACCACCATGAATTGCGGCATGTGTGGCGCCACCAGCGCTTCCAGAAATATCTTCGGTCCCGGCGCCGCTTTTTGCGCAAATGGCAGAAATGCGCCGCCCATGAAGTCGTTGATGCGCGCGAGCTGCGTACTCTGCCGCAGAAAATAATTTTCGACGAGATAGAATTTCGTCTCGTGCCCTTTTGCTTCCTTGTCCGCGGGGGTTGCCGCTGCAGCCATGGCCACCGCTCCTCCTGTCAGCTCAATGAACGATCTGCGTTTCATAAGCGATTGCCTTCGAAGCCGGATTTACCTCCCGCCCCCAATTTGCCTCCGGCCCCTTGTCAAGTTATAACTCAAGACAGGTGCCCGGTAAAACTGCTCCGATCGCGCTGGCTGCGGGACTCGGCGGTTTGTTGTTCCTGCTTCCGGCCGCCGAACCGATCTACTGGTCCACACCCGCGGGAGTGCGCCCCGCGGTCCGGCGCCCCGGCGCGGCCAGCATTATTCCGGGCGGCCGCATCGTCTCGCCGCTAGGTGCGCAGGTCATCACAGGATTCAATCCGTCCGCCATCGCTGTGGGACGCTCGGGCAAAGTGCTGGTCTCGCTCGACGCGGTTCCCGAGCGGCCGTCGCTCACGGTGACCGAAACCGGGAAGGATGGATCGCGCTCAACCCAGCACCTCGTTGCGCCGAAGGGCCATTCGGTCGGTACCGGGCACGCATTCAACGGCGACAAACAAGTCTGGATTACCGAAGGCGGCACCGGTCTTGTGTCGCTGGTCGATCTCGGCGACGGTGAGTTCAAGCGTTCGATCGAAGTGGGCGGCCACACCGGCGCGTTGGCATTCGACGCGGAGCGGCAGATCCTCTACATTCTCGATTCCAAGGGGAATCGCCTCGTCGTGATCGACGCCCGTCAGCGCCGCATCGCGGGAGCGCTCGAGATTCCCGCCACGCCTGCCGCGCTGGCGCTTGCGCCGGATAATCGTAAACTTTACGTCGCGGCCGCGGGGGATCTCCACATCGTCGACGTGACCACTGCCGCGAGCCCTCGTCTCGAAGCCACGATCAACGCGGGGGAGAACCTGGCCGGCGTGCTCGCAGCCGGCTCCACCGTGTACGCATCCGATTCGACTGCCGACGCTGTCATCGTCGTCGATGCCGAGCAGCGCAAAGTCGCTGCGCAGATTCCACTACGCATTCCCCGCCTCGAGAACCTGCGCGGTTTGCAGCCGATGGGCCTTGCGTTTCACGCGTCGTCGAACTGGCTGCTGGTCGCCAATGCGGGCGTGAATGCCGTGAGCATCGTCGACGTGAAACAGCGCCAACATATCGGCTTGTTGCCGGCGGGTTGGCATCCAATTCGAATCGAAGTCGATCGCGACAACATCTACGTGGCGAACTTGAAAGGCAACGGCGCCGGCCCCAGGCTGCCGCGGCAGGCCATGCGGAATCCGGAAGGTCTCCTCACAGGTTCGGTCTCCGTCTTCGCTGTCCCGGCCGCGTCCGAGCTCGCCACGCACACCGGACGCGCCCTCGCGGCGAGCGGTCTGCTCGCGCGCCAGGGCGATCCCCCGAGCGTGCCTGATGCCATTCGCCATGTTGTTCTCATCGTAAAATCGGGGCGAGCTTTCGATGAGGTGCTCGGTAACGTCGTGAAGGCGTCCAACAGCGAGGTGGGCGCAGCGCCAAGTCTTGCGCGATTCGGCCGGAACGGCTACGTTGACGGCCGCAGCGTGCGCCTCAGCCTGCATAAACTGAATGTCACGCCCAACCACCAGAGCCTCGCGCAGCAGTTCGCGTTCAGCGACAACTTCTACGCAGATGCGCCCCTTCCGAGTTCTGCGACCCTCAAGCGGCACCTCGAGCGGCATGGCAGTTCGTTCCGCGAATTCGACGGCGCGGCCACCGCGGACCTCGATCGCGCCTCGCGCATCATCGCCGAACTAAAAGCCGACAACTCAATGCTCCCGCAGGACAAGGCCGGCCTGGTGCTGATTCGTCTTCCCGGCGATCGCATGAGCGAACCGCGCCCCAGCGGCGGCTATCCGTATGACGCCTCATTCCTCGCCGAGAACGACCTCGCGCTGGGGCGCGTTGTCGACGCGCTTTCCCGTAGCGCCGCGTGGCCGCAAATGGCGGTTTTTGCAACCGAAGATTCCGTTGACGGGGGCTTCGATCATATCGATGCGTCGCGCACGATTTTGATCGCCGCCGGTCCGTATGCGAAGCGCAACTACGTGTCGCATGTCAACACGAATCACGCCGGCCTGGTCAAGACAATCTTCCGCCTCCTGCGTGTTCCTCCGCTCGCCATCTCCGATGCCACGGCATCCGACTTGAGCGACTTATTCACGGACACGCCAAATCCAGAGCCCTACGCCGCGCATCCCGTCGACAAACGCCTCTTCGAACCGGACCGGGCGCGGTAAACCTGATCGCACGGAAGAGGCAAGTGAAGTTTCCAGTGGTTGGGGCGGCAGCACTAGCCCACGCCGCCTTACGCCTGCTATCCTGAATCCGCGGCGATGGCGCCCAGACGGCTTTCTCACTTCGGATTACTGGCGGGACTTTGGACGCTCCCACTCGTCTATTGGAGCGTGCAGGGATACATCCATTCTCAGCGGGCGGGAAAGCCCATGAGTATTGGCGATGTCCTGATTGTCGAGGTCGTCTACTGCTACCTGTGGGTCGGACTCACGCCGCTGATCTATTCGCTCGGCCATCGATTCCGGCTCGAACGGTCCACCTGGAAGCGATACGTTCCGCTCCATGCGTTGTTCGCGACCCTGCTGTCCGCCGGACAGCGCATCACGTGGCTTCTCATTGCGCGTCAGCTCAGTGCCGGTTACCGCAAGATGCCTTTCAGCGAGCAGATCATTCCGAACCTCTGGATGATCGACTATGGCTTCGGCATCTACTGGCTCACGCTGCTACTGTCCCATTCGCTCGACTACTACAATCGGTACCGCGAAGGGGAAGAGAAACGCGACCGTCTCCAGGCGCAGCTTGCGTTGGCGCAGCTCAAGGCGCTGCAAATGCAATTGCAGCCGCATTTTCTTTTCAATACCCTGCATGCGATTTCAGCGCTCGTTCAGGAAGACCCGGAGGCCGCCGAGCGTATGATTGCGCGCCTGAGCGAGCTTCTGCGTCTTTCGCTCGACACATCGAGCGACCAGATCCTGCCTCTCAGCAAAGAGCTCGACTTCCTCCGGCGCTATCTTGAAATCGAACAGATGCGGTTCGAGGACCGGCTCACCGTCAGGTTCGACGTGACTTCGGAGACTCTCGACGCGGAAGTGCCGAACCTCATTCTCCAGCCGCTGGTTGAGAACGCCATCCGTCACGGCGTCTCCCGCCGCACCGACACCGGCGTCGTTCAGATCCGCGCGCGCCGCAAGGATGGCCTGCTCAAACTTCAGGTGGTCGATAACGGCGCAGGGCTGCAGGGAATCGGTCTTCCGTTGCGTGAAGGGGTGGGCTTGAGCACCACCCGCGCTCGACTCGAATGCCTGTATGGCAATGACCATCGGCTCGAATTTACTCAGTCCGCGGAAGGGGGCATCGAAGCCACGTTGACCTTCCCCTTCCGCCCCGTCAGGACACTCCAGCATGCCTAAGATCCGAACCCTGATTATTGACGACGAAACTCTGGCGCGGAAACGCGTGCGCCGTCTGTTGCTCGGCGATCCCGATATCGATGTGCTGGCCGAGTGCGCGAGCGGCGGTGCGGCTGTCGCTGCGATCCGCCAACATCGGCCCGAACTGTTGTTCCTGGATATTCAGATGCCGGGCGGCGACGGCTTTGAAGTTCTTCGCCAGGTCTCGGGCGATGCCGAATCCAAGCCGATGCCCGAAGTGGTCTTCGTCACTGCGCACGATCAATACGCCCTGCGCGCCTTCGAAGTGCACGCCCTCGATTATCTGCTCAAGCCCTTCGACCGCCAAAGATTTCAAAAATGTCTGCGGCAGGCCAAGGAGCGAGTCGCGCGCAATCATGCGTCGGGCTCCAGCCAGCGCCTCGCGGAGCTGCTCGAAAGCCTGAAGCCCGGCCCGAAGTACGCGGAGCGGCTGATCGTCAAATCGGCGGGACGAGTGGTGTTTCTCAAGACCGGCGACATCGATTGGGTCGAGGCCGCGGACAACTACGTGCGCCTCCATGCCGGTGCTGAATCGCACCTGATGCGCGAGACCATGAACTCTCTGGCCGTACAGCTTGACCCTGCGCGGTTCCTGCGCATTCATCGCTCGACGATTGTCAACATCGACAGCATCGATCAACTGCGGCCCTGGTTCCGCGGCGACTACGTCGTCATGCTTCGCGATGGAACGAAGCTCACGATGAGCCGTGGCTGCCGCGACAAAGTGCAGGGAGCGCTCGGCCGGCCGTTCTGATGGTCATCCCTCAAGGTCCGCGATCCGCCCCCGGCAGTTTCCCGTTTGCCACAAAAGCATAGCGCCTCGAGTCCGTCATGTTTTACGCTGAAATTCGGCGCCCGAGAGGGGATCATTTTCTGCATGGCGATCCTCTCCAACCATTCGCTGGGCAGTTTCACAACCCTTTCGGGCGCCGGAGACTCGCTCGAAAATGTGGGGCGGCCCTTCGAGCCGCGGACTCATTCTCCTGACGTAACGATTTCGGAAAAATCCGCGATCGTCGAGAACTCCGTCAGGATCGAATGCAGCAGGCCCAGCCGATTCTGCCGCACCGCGGCGTCGGGGGCGTTGACGAGCACTTTGTCGAAAAACAGATCCACTCTCGGGCGAAGTGACGAGATGGTCTCGAGCGCCCCGCGGTAGTCCTGCCGGCGCGCTTCGATGCGCACCTGCTCGTAAGCGGAGTTTAGCTCGACTTCGGGACCCGGCTCGAGCAACTCGCCGCGGACAGCGCCGCCGCCCGCGAATTGCGCCTGCCGCAAGATGTTCTGGATGCGCTTGAAGCTGGCTGCGAGCGGCTCGAAGTTTTCGGTCGGGCGCACCGCTTGAAGCGCAGTCAGACGGCGCTCCACGTCTGTCAGATTGTCCCAGCCGGAAGCAACCACTGCGTTGACTTCGTCGTAGCGGAAGCCGCGGATGTCCTTGAAGTAATAGCGAACGCGATCGAGGAAAAAGCCGGCCAGCGCCGCATCGCCCGCGGCCAGTTTCGACACCGGCAGCTCCAGCTTTGCCTCCACCAGAATCTTGACGATGCCCTGCGCCGCGCGCCGCAGGGCGAACGGATCGCGCGAACCGGTCGGAATCATGCCGATCGAAAAGCAGCCGCGCAGCGTGTCGAGCTTGTCGGCGAGCGACACGAGTTGGCCGCCGCGCGTCTGTGGAATCGAGTCGTCCATCGCGGCAGGCTTGTAATGGCCGTAGATCGCGGCAGCCACTTCCTCGGGCTCGCCCTGAGCGCGCGCGTACAACCCTCCGACAATTCCCTGAAGCTCGGTGAACTCCTTGACCAGCTCGGTCGTCAGATCGCATTTCGACAGTAGCGCGGCGCGCTGTGCATGGGCGTCGCCGCCGAGCTCCGCCACCAGCTTCAGGATGCGCTCGGTCTTGGCCAGGTACGTTCCGAGCTTCGCCTGGAAGGTGACGTGCGCAAGATCTTCCACGCGGTCCGCCAGCCTCTTGCGTTGGTCCGTCTCCCAGAAGAAGCGCGCATCGTTGAAACGCGCGCGCAGGACGCGCTCGTTGCCGCGTTCGACCAGGCCCTCCGGATCGGCGTTGGTGTTCATCACGGCGACAAACTGGGGCGCGAGCTTGCCGCCGGGCTCCGCTACGGCGAAGTACTTCTGATGATGCTTCATCACCGTGACCAGCACTTCTTCAGGCAGCGACAAAAACTCTGGATCAAAACTGCCGCGGATCGCCGCCGGATACTCCGTGAGGTAGACGAGCGCCTCGAGCAGCAGAGGATCCACTACGGCGCCGAGCGGCTCCACTTCGCTCCGGATTTTCTTGCGGCGCTCTTCCGCGGAAAGAATCACGAAGTTTTCCCGCAGCACCCGCTCGTACGATTCGATCGTCACCGGAACTTGCGCGCAGCCCAGCCTCCGATGCCCGGATGTCGTGTTGCCGGATCGCACACCCGCAATGTCGAACGGCACCACATCGTGGCCCAACAGCGCCACAACCCAGCGAATCGGGCGGATGAATCGCGGAGCTGCCTTGCCCGCCGTCTGGCCGGTCCAATTCATCGTCTTCGGAAAGTAAATTCCACCGATCACCTCCGGCAGCGAGTGAGCCAGAATCTCGCGCGTCTCACGTCCCGCGACCTTCTTCTGAACCGCCCAATATTCGCCTTTCGCGGTCTGGTGCACGGTAAGCGCGCCGGGTTCCACTCCCTGCTTTTTCGCGAACCCGGCGACCGCCCCTTGCGGCGCGCTCTTCGACGGCCCCGTAACTAATTCCTCCGCGTCGGTCTGCCGCTCCGGAATACCCTCGGCGCGAAGCACGAGCCGCCGCGGCGTCGCATCCACCCGGACGCTCTCCGGCGCGAGGTTGCTTTTCTCCATCACTTCCTGAAACAGCGCCCGCATGCTTTCGAGCGCGCCCGGAATCATCCAGTCGGGAACCTCTTCGACGCCAATTTCGAGGAGGAAGGGAAGGCTCATTGCTGCTGCTCCGCCC
>JBOGMR010000010.1:0-3310 GCA_050746825.1 Bryobacteraceae bacterium
GTGGTGGACACGGGTCACATCACGATGGCGGGCATCGATCCGGTGGAACTGGCGAAAGTGCTGGGTCACCGCATCATCGAGTTTCACATGAAGGACACACTGCCCGAGCATCGCGGCGGAGCCAAGCTACGGCGCGAGCGCAATGATGCGATGAAGGATCCGATCTTCTTCGAGCTGGGTAAGGGCGGCGTCGATTTCCCGGCGCTGAAGGCGCATCTCGATCGGATCGGATGGCAGGGCTGGCTCACCGTGGAGCTGGATTCGTCGCCTTATCGGCCGCCGAAGGATAGCGCGCGGATTAGTAAGAATTACCTGGAACGAACACTCAAACTGAAGGTGTGACGGCCGCTCCCTCACGGTCGCGGTGCGTGCGAGCTGCGGCGGCCTTGGACGAGTCAGTTCGAGCACAAGACTTCGCGGACTTGCGCGGCCAGCTCGGACGGCGTAAACGGCTTGGCGATGAAGCGGGCGCCTCCCTCGGCGCGTTTCTGCAGCGGAGCCAGGCGGTTCGGATAACCTGACATGTAGAGGATGCGCGCCTCGGGATGCAGTTGCTGCAGGCGCGCGGCGGTCTCCGGCCCGCTCAATCCCGGCATCACCACGTCGGTCAAGACCACATGCAGCGGTCCGGCGTGTTGTTCGGCGATGCCGATCGCCTCCTGGCCGTCGGCCGCTTCGAGGACACGATAACCCCAGCCGCGCAGTGCAAGACTGGCGAAGTGGCGGACGTCGTCGCGGTCCTCGACCACGAGGATGGTTTCGTATCCAACCAGCGGGCCGCCGGGGCATGGAAGCGGCTCGATCTCTTCCTCGCCTTCCACCCGCCGCAGCAGGATGCGGAACGTCGTGCCCTTGCCGGTCTCGCTTTGAACCGACACACCGCCACCGGCCTGGCGCACGATTCCGTAGACGGTCGAGAGCCCGAGGCCGGTTCCAAATCCCAGTTCCTTGGTTGTAAAGAACGGTTCGAAGGCTCGCGCTACCGTCTCGCGGTCCATGCCAAGGCCAGTATCGCCAACGGTCAGTTCCACGTAACCCCCGGGCGCGATGCCCAGCGCCGAAGCGTCCTGCTGCGGCACATCTACGTGCGCTGTCCGGATCGTGAGCGTGCCACCCAGAGGCATCGCATCTTTCGCATTCAGGGCGAGGTTGAGGACTACCTGCTGCAGTTGGCCGTCATCGGCCATCACGCAATCCAGTTCCGGATCGAGGTCTACGACCACTTCAATGTCCGAGGCGATGAGCCTGCGCATCATTTTGAGCAGGTCGGCGACCACGGAATTCAGATTCACTCGCGCGGGCTCCACGATCTGGCGCCGGCTGAACGCGAGCAGTTGCCGCGTCAGAGTGGCGGCAAAGCGGCCGGCCTTCTGTATTTCGATCAGATGACTACGGACGGGATGCTCGGATTCGATCCGGTTGACGGAAAGTTCACAGAAGCCGGTGATCACCGTCAGCAGGTTGTTGAAGTCGTGGGCAATGCCTCCGGCGAGATGGCCGATGGCTTCCATCTTCTGCATGTGGCGCAGCTCTTCTTCGAGGCGGCGCTCTTCGGTCACGTCGTCTGCGATGACGATGACGCCGGAAACGTCGCCCGCATCGTCCCGCATGAGCGAGGCCGATGTCCGGCACAGGATCAGACTTCCATCTCCCCGGCGGTGCTCGACGATCGAAGCCTGCGCCCGGTCGTGGCGCCCCCAGCCAGCCAGCGCCCTTCCGGTTACCCCGACCGTCGCGAGCGGCTTTCCGATCAGCTCTTCCCTCGCGAACCCGTGCATCGTGGCGAAAGCGTGATTGACGTACTCGAGGTTGCCGTCTTTCCCCACGATGGCGACCCCGCTAGTGAGCTGCTCGATCGCCTGACTGTGCCGGTGGAACAGGAACTCGGCCCGCTTGCGCCGTCTGGCGTTCAGAATCAGGCTGGCGATCACGATCGACTGAAACACCATGAAGCCGCCGCCAGCCCAGATCACGGACTTGTTCGTTTTATAGAACGACTTCGGCCGGTTGAGAACCACGGCATTTTTCGGCAACAGGGATTCATCGATATTCCACTTGGTGAGCTGCGCGTGGTCGAATTCGAATTCGTTGTAATCGTCGGTTTCGATCGGGATCTGCGAGGGCGTTTCACCGGCCAGGATGCGCGCGGCCTGGCGGGCAGCCAGTACGCCATGACGATATCCGCCGTTGCGGGAACCGGCGACAATTCCCTGACCCGCCTGGTTTACCGAAGGACTGTAGATAGGCGCCTGGCACGCGCGGGCGAGCCGCAGGACTGCTTCCTGGCCCGGATAATAGAGACCGTCGCGGTCCAGCTTGAAGTTGGTTGCGATCACGATCGAGCCGAACGACGTCGTGCGGAGCTCGTCTTCGATGCGGGCGAGTGAAAGGAAGCGTCCGTCGAGGAACGTGAATTCCAGGTCCGCGCTGCGCCGCGCGATCTGTTCCAAAGCCTGGCGCTGGGCAACCGAGGACGGGAGGGGATCGGAAACCACGTAGACGCGGCGAGTCCCGGGGTGGAGTTTCCGGGCCATGTCGATCATCTGACTGATGCTGAAGACTTCGAGAACGCCGGTGACCGCATCGCGCGGCGCCTCGCCTGCGCGCTCCAGATTGTTGACGCCGCTGAAGACAACCGGCGTGCCGCCGAACAGCTCAGCGCGCCTGCTCAGCAGAAAGTCGAGCGCCTCGTCATCGGAGGAAATGATGACATCGAACCGGGTGCGCTGGTACTTCAAACCATACAGCCGCGCGAGCTCCTCCGTATAGCGGGCGCCAGGATGGCGCGCGCTGTCCATATGCTCGAACCAGAATTCCACTTCGTATGGCTGGCTGGTGAGCACGGATTGAATGCCGCGAACGATGTCGTCGGTCCAGGCGAATCCGGCGCGGTACGAATTGAGCACGAGGACTTTTTTCCGCGTCAGAGCCGTGCTGGATTTCAGCACGGGACGCGGCGCACTGGCGGTCTGGGCGGCAACGAGGCCGCTGCAAAACAGGGTTGCCACGAAAGCCGGCGCGAACCAAAAAGCTCGAAGCCGGTGGTTAAAACCGATCACTGCCATTACTGCCACTCCAATATCAAGATTCTGCGCACCAATCGCGCGAGCGCGTACGCCTGCGCCTTCGCGATCACTTGCTGGGCTCCGATTCCGGGTCTAGTGAACGACTACAGGCACTTTTACGTCGATGGTCTTGGGGGGGAGGCAGACCTTATCGTTGCAAGCCTGGTAACGAAGCTTGCCCGCGATCTGGCCAGGTCCGCTCATCGCGGTGGCCGGAACGCGGAACTTCGTGGTTACTTCAAAGG
>JBOGMR010000011.1:0-4564 GCA_050746825.1 Bryobacteraceae bacterium
AGCCTGCGCTCACCCGATCCAGTGAGCTTCACCTTGAGGGCGTCGACGATCGCATGCGCGATCTCTTCCTGAATCGCGAAGACGTCCTCGATCTTGCGCTCGTACGTCTCCGACCACAAATAGAATCCGGTCGCAACCTCGATGAGCTGTGCGCTGATCCGCAGGCGCGAGCCGGACCGCCGCACGCTGCCTTCAAGCACAGAATGCACGCCTAGCTGCTCGCCGATCTTCTGTACATCCTGGGCCTGGCCCTTGAAGTGAAATGCCGAAGGCCGCGCCACCACCAGCAGCCCTTCGACCTTTGTAAGCGCGTGAATCAGCTCTTCGGTCAGCCCGTCGCTGAAGTATTCGTTGTCGGCGTCGGATCCGAGGTTGGCGAATGGGAGGACCGCCACAGTGTTGTGCGAGGGCGCGGCCGGCTGGGAGGCCGCGGGATCTACAGCGTCGCGTGACCGGAATTTCGGAGTGTAACTGCCCTTCGGAAAGTCGATGATCAGCGCGTCAAGTTGGCCGTCCGTTTCGTAGTATTGGCGCAGCTTGGCGCGCAGCCGGCGCGCCTCGACGCGAACGATGGGCTCGACGCGTGGATCGAACGAAGCTTTCCGGTCGAATACTCCGACCCCAATGACGTATTCTTTGAGCTCGGCGGCACGTCCTTCGAGCGCCGCGGTCACGGTAAAACGCAGAAATCGGGTGAGCCGCGCCGACGTTGCGAAGCTCTTGCTGGACAGGATCCTTTGAAGTTGGGCCTGAACCGCGTCAGGCGGGACCGCCATCCATCCAGAGTACAACAAAAAGCACAGGGCGAACAAGAGGCGAAGAAGCTCTGGGGTGAACCGGACTTCGACCTGTCAGACCATTCGGTTAACGCCGCTACCTGTTACGGCGTCATACCGGCACGCGTATTTTCTCAATTCTTGCCTTTCTGGCGATCAGCCTGAGTTCGGCGCAAGCCAGCGATCATTTTGCAGTCTATTCACGGATTGACAAAGTGGTGCGGGAACCGTCTTCGGGTAATGCCGAGCGAATTCAGGTCTGGGGTGTGTTCGCTATGGCGAAGGCCGAGGACCGTAATTCGTACGAACCGGCAAAGCGCGGATATCTGTATTTCAAGCTGCCGAAGGACGGTGCGGACCTGGCGCGCAGGGAGTGGAGCGACCTCGAAGCAGTCGCGGGAACGCGTCAGGTCGTGTCGTTCGGCAACCGGCATATGATCAAGACGCGTGTGCGGGCCGCGGACGAAAAACCGGACGCGCCGGATGCGTACTTCGAGCTGATGCAGGGCGTCGTCAAGGTGCGCTCGGACACGGATTACGCGCCCATCCGGTCTGTGGTCGAACATGCAGGCCGCTGACGGCGTTGCTCGCGTTGGGACGCCGTGTTCGTTGCGCTCGCGATCGCGCACGGGGTCGCGCTGGTTGCCGCGCCCGCGAGCGCATTCATCGCGATCGGTGTGTGGTGGAACTCGAATACGATCTCGCACAACTTCATCCACCGGCCGTTCTTTCCAGCGCAGCGCGCGAACCGACTGTTCTCGGCCTACCTGAGCGTTCTGCTCGGGATACCGCAGGCGCTCTGGCGCGAGCGCCATCTGGCGCACCATGCGGCCACGCGCTGGCAATTGCGCCTCTCGGCTCAGCTTGTTTCCGAGGTAATTCTCGTGACCAGTTTGTGGGCGGCGTTGACGGTATTGAATCCGCGCTTCTTCGCGACGGTGTATCTGCCCGGTTACCTGGCTGGGCTCGCTCTGTGCTCGATGCAGGGGCACTACGAGCACGCGCGCGGCGCGACCAGCCACTACGGACCGCTTTACAACTTTCTGTTCTTCAACGACGGCTATCACGCCGAGCACCACGCAAGCCCGGGCGTGCATTGGTCGCGCTTACCCGAGCGCGTCGAGCCGGCCGCTTCAGTGAGTCGATGGCCGGCCGTGCTGCGGATGGCTCGATAGCCTGAACCTCGAAGCTTTGGAAAAGCTGGTGCTGCGCTCGCGCTCGCTCCAACGACTCGTGTTGGGATCCCACCGCCGCGCCTTTCGCGCGCTGCTTCTGCACCTTCCGCCGATCCGCCGCGTGGTGATTGTCGGTGGAGGCCTCTTCCCAAGGACGGCGCTGATTCTCCGGGAACTGTTACCGGGCGCGCAGATGGTCGTGATGGACTCGAACGCCCAGCACGTCGAAACAGCCCGTGCGTGGATGCGCGGAGTCGAGTTTGTCAACGAGCGATTCGTCGCGGGCGAATTGTGTCCGTGCGACCTGCTGGTGATTCCACTTTCCTTCCAAGGCGACCGTGAGGCGGCGTATCGCAATCCTTCCGCAAAGGCCGTTATGGTGCACGACTGGATTTGGCGGCCGCGCGGCCGGAGCCGCGTTGTGTCTGTGCTCTTAGTCAAACGCTTGAACCTGATTGCGACGTGAGAGCCGCAAGTCTACTCCTGGTGTTTGTGGTGGGCAAGGCCGCCGTCCTCAGCGGTCACACACTGGCTTGGTCGTGGTGGACGCCGGTGGCGTACCTCTGGCAGGACGTCCTGGTAGCCGGCCTGTTCGCCGCAGGAGAAGCGGCGACGCGGAAAACTGGTTGGACGAACCGGCCCACGTGGCTGGTTTACTGGGCGCTGGCAATTTATACGGCGATCAACATTCCGGTGGGAAAGGCCGTTTCGACGGCGCTCACCTGGCCGATGCTGCGCGCGGCGCGCTCGAAGTGCTGGCGGCGCGCAGCGGGCCGGAGGCCCTCGACATATGCGCCCTCCACGCTCAGCCAATCCTGCTTTTACTCACCGACCTGGTCATGCCCGAAATGGACGGATTGGCGCTAGCGCGGAAGATCGCGGAGCTTCAGCCGGGAATCCGTGTGGTTTACATGTCCGGCTATACGGAGCACGCCGTCCTGCAGCGGGGCCTGTTTGGTCCGGATAGCATGTTCCTGCAGAAGCCGTTCACACCGCTGGCTCTGACGAACAAGATCGGCGAGGCGCTGCAGTAATCCGGAGTGACCGCGAGCTTTCGCTGCGGCCTTTCGGCGCCCTCGCAACGCGCCCTCGCAACTTGACTTTCGCTTTCGCGTTATTCTATTGTATCGGTTCGATTTGCAAACGCGTGCGGCTTTCTGAACTATGGGTAAAAAGGCGGACGCGCCGACCCGCACTGTCCACCAGGTGCTGGATTCGACGCTGGACAGTGTCGACGAAGCCGAACGGTTGGCGCTGGAACTAGCAACCGAGACGGGTTTCGAGGAAGAGGACCTGCATAAGATCGGGATGTCCGTGCGAGAGTGTATGGTCAATGCGGTCGTGCACGGCAACCGGTACCACGCGCAAAAGAAGGTCAACATTTGGGTTTCCCGGACCCGTGAGCGCTACACCGTCAGGATCGTCGACCAGGGTGAAGGGTTCGATCTGAACGACCTGCCCGACCCGCTCGCGGTCGAGAATCTGCTGCGAACCTCGGGCCGCGGAATCTTTCTGGTCCGTTCGTTCATGGATGACCTGCAGGTTCACCGCCTGTATACCGGCGGCACGGAAGTAATTTTGACCAAGATCGTGGCGGGACACACCTGACCGCGAATATTCGCTTTCGAGAGCGAGGAGGAATCTTACCAGTGAGCGTAAAACTTACAACTCGGCAAGTAGGCGACGTGACCGTTGTCGATGTGGCAGGCCGTATCACTCTGGGCGAGGGCTCGACCGCACTGCGGGACGCAGTCCGGGACCTGATCACCAAGAACCAGAAGAAGATCCTGCTAAACCTGAGCGATGTCACGTATATCGACAGCTCCGGCATCGGCGAGCTGGTATCCGGTTTCACCACTGTGACCAACTCCGGCGGGCTCCTCAAGTTGCTCGGGCTCACCAAGCGGGTAAAGGACCTCCTGCAAATCACGAAGCTCTATACCGTCTTCGACGTGCATGAGGAAGAGGCACACGCCATCCGCAGCTTTAGCTGAGGCTAAGCCTTCACTGAGCCGCGACCGTCAGGGAGCGGTTACGAATCCGTGCCTATCACTACCGCCGCGCACGCCGGTTCTCTTCTTGAGCATGTGGGCAATACGCCATTGCTGCGCCTGTCCCGAATCGCGGACGCCCTTCCCGGCATCGAATTGTATGGGAAAGCCGAGTATTTCAATCCGGGCGGCTCAGTAAAGGATCGTCCCGCGCTGAACATGATCCGCGAGGGCGCAAAGAGTGGCCGGCTGCGGCCGGACCGCGTGGTCCTCGATTCGACCAGCGGGAACACCGGCATCGCGTACGCAATGATTGGCGCCGCGCTCGGCTACAAAGTGAAGCTCTGCCTTCCCGCCAACGCGTCTCCGGAGCGGAAGCGCATCTTAAAAGCGTATGGAGCCGAAGTCGTGCTGACGGACCCGGGAGAAGGATCGGACGGAGCAATCCGGAAATGCCGCGAAATCTATGCCTCCAATCCGGACCTCTATTTTTACCCCGACCAGTACAGCAACCCGGCGAACTGGCAGGCGCATTTCAACGGTACTGGCAAAGAGATCATCGAGCAGACCGGCGGGCGCATCACGCATTTCCTCGCGGGGCTAGGCACGAGCGGTACCTTCG
>JBOGMR010000012.1:0-8243 GCA_050746825.1 Bryobacteraceae bacterium
AAGCAAGGATGAAGGTGCTGCCCTGGAACAGGACCCGCTGAAGGTCGCCATAGTCGTATCTCCAAAGCGTCGGGCCGCCAGTAAAAATCGCAGTCGGGCCGTAGCCTATCTCGACGTTCGGGGTGAAGCCTTCCGCGCCGAACAGATAGTGAAACGTGGTGGTGCCGTTAACATCCGGAGTGCCGGTGACCCGGTCGCCGTACTCCTGATTGATCGCGAATCCCTCCGGATAATCCTCCGAGTTTACCGTAAACGGGGTCGAAAAGGTCGAACGTAAGAATAGTCGCCGTGGCCGGCGTACTGAAGCTGAGCGCAGAGACAATGATTGCCAAAGATGCCTTTTGGAACATTCCACTCCTCCTCGTGGCTGAACTACTGTCAACTTATGTGCCGCGGGGGCTGGAAACGTAACGCGGAAATTTTATGGGCGAACGATTTGGAAGAGGTAGGAACCGAGCAGCTCCTTGCCGGCGGGCCCGCCCTGCAGCAGGAACTCGTATTCGCCGGGGCGGAGAACTTCTCCCGGTAGCCACAGTACGACTACGCCATCCGATGTGCGGTTCAGAGAGACTTGCGACCACACTCGACCGCGGCCGGCGGCTTCCAGGACGGCCGCATACGAGGCACGCGTCTCATCGGTGACCAACTCGACGCGCACGAGCGACGCCGTGTCCGGAACGGGCGCCGTCTGAATCACTTCGCTGCTGCGTGCCAGATGAGGGCTTAGCGTCAGTCGCGCGACCAACGGCGCGACGACAACCGGCTCGAGTGGACGGATGGAAGCCGCCGGCGCCTTCTGGGCCGTACGTAATTGGCCGCGCAGCTTTCCATTCTCGAGCGCCATCCATCCCGCGAGGCCGCAACCCACAGCGGCGGCACCGGCCAACGCGAACACCAGCCGGCGAGGCGGAAGGGACACCGGAGCGCGATCCCCGGCGGCGCGGCGGCTTTCCTTAAGTGCGAGCGCCGAAGCCACCTGCAGGCGCAGCTCTTGCGTGCGCGAGCCTAGCAGGCGCTCCTCGAACCGCCGCCGGTCTTCCACGCCAAGCCGTCGCCGGACGTAGGCATCGAACAAGTCGTTGCGGGCATCCTCGAGGCGCGCCTGGTAATCCTCGTCTTCGAACATCCGCTCTTCGACTGCGGCCTTCCGGGTCTCATCGATCGTGCCGAGCAGGAATGAGCGGATCTGCCGGTCTTCACTCGATCGCCGCCACCCGGTGAGCCAGGTCACGATTCGCCTCCGGCGCTGCGGAGGCACCGGCCCATGCAGGCTTCCAGTTTCTGGCGCACACGAAGCGCGCGGTTTCGCAGCGCCACGGCATCGATGCCGTAGTATTCCAGAATCAGGTCGCGGCTCTAGGCGGGCAGTTCTTCCAGGCAGCAATCGAGGCAGCGCAGCGCGCCTTCGTCTCGCGGCGTTTCGTCCCGTCTTGTGATCAGAGAAAACTCGCGCAGCGTTCCTTGCGCGCGCTGCGAACGGCTGATCGTCTCCTTGGCGACGATGCGCGCAACGCCGAGCATGTAGGCCGGCAGTCGCTCGATCCGCTGTCCTTCACCCAGACGGCGCGCCACCCGCATGACAACTTCGTCGGCGTGATCTTCCGGAAAGGGACAACGCTCGAAGGTGAAATATTCGATGAGCGTTACGCGCAACCGGGAATACCGCTCGGCCGCTCCGTCGCGTTCCGCGTCCAGGCAGTCGAGGAGACGCTCAAAGGCCTCACGCGTCAGATTGGCCGCACTCTCCATATCACACGCGATTCGGCTCGGGGTGTACCCACGGCTGTCGGTACGGCCGGCGTAAAAGGCGATTGGCTTCATCGTCGCCGGCGATGCGTTGCTTCTCAGCGTCCCAGGTGAGCGTCCGCCCGAGTTTCATCGCCATGTTCGCCAAAATGCAGCTTGCCGTGGAAATGTGTCCCTGCTCGATGTCCGCGACGGGCTTGCTGCGCGCGTCGATCGCGGCGAGGAAGTCGAGCATATGGTGGCGAATGGCCGGCGCGACGTGACGCTCCAGAGCCTCTTCGGTTTTGTCCTCCGGATACTGTTCCAGCTCATAGGTGACGTCTTTGTGGACAGGCTGCGCGCCCTTCTCCATCGACAGGAAATCGTAACTCATCACGCTCGCCTTCAGCGTTCCTTTGTCGCCGTAGAAGGTTGCACCCCAGGGATACTTCGGATCGGGAGGATGGCCCCAGGAGCGATGCTGCCAGACAACCTGCAAGTCGCCAAAGTCGAAGGTAGCCGATTGGGTGTCGGTGATATTTGCCTTGCTGGTTTTGTGTACAAGGATGCCGCCGGCGGAAGAGACACGCTTGGGCCAACCGAGATCCATCATCCAGCGAACCATGTCGAGCATGTGGATGCACATGTCGCCGACGATACCGTTGCCGTACTCCATGAAGGCGCGCCAGCGGCGCGGATGCACCAGCTCGTTATACGGCCGCATGGGCGCGGGGCCGGTCCACATTTCGTAGTCGAGATGCGCGGGCGGCGTGGAGTCCGGTGGATTCGCGTTGGCGCGCATATGGTAGTAACAATAGATTTCGACCAGGCGGATGTTGCCGAGCTTGCCTTCCTTGATGAAGCGGTCGCGAGCTTCGACCAGATGCGGCGTGCTGCGGCGCTGCGTGCCGACCTGGACGACGCGCTTGTACTTTCGCGCCGCGGCGACCATCGCCTGTCCTTCGGTGATGTCGACGCTGATCGGCTTCTGGACCCACACGTCGGCGCCCGACTGCACGGCCGCGATCATCGGCAGCGCGTGCCAATGGTCCGGCGGCGTCACGAGCACGATGTCGAGGTCTTTTTCCTTGAGCATCTCGCGATAATCGCCGTAGGTGCGCGGCTTTTTTTTCGACTTCTGCCGCGTGGCCACGATGTCGGCGGCCTGCGCGAGCATCCGCTGGTCAACGTCGCACATCGAGACCACTTCGACGGGGGCCACCTGGATCAGTCGAAGCAGATCGCATTTTCCGTACCAGCCGGGGCCGATGATTCCGACGCGCCGGGTCTTCGCCGCGGCCGCCTGCGCGGCGTACGCGCCCGCTGCCGAGGCCAGCCCCGAAGCGCCCGTGTTGAGGAATTGACGTCGATTCATTGGAGGTACTCCTGTATTGAAAGTATATACGCTTGCATGCTGCGGGGAGGTTAGAAAGCCGCGTGGCAGGCACACGCGGTCGCCGGCGTCGGGAACCGGCTCGAGATCTGCAGATTCAACCACGTTGTCAGTCACCGGGAATTCCAGTACGCTGTGCTGATGCAGCAGATCACTCGGCGCACGTTCGCACTTTCGGCGGTGAGCGCGCTCGCCGCTCGCGGGCAGGACTTGCGGGAACTGGCCGGGCTCAGCCTGGCGGAGGCGTCCGCGCGAATTCGCTCGAAGGCCGTGACACCTACGCAGCTTGTGCAGGCATGCCTCGCGCGTATCGACGTGTACAATTCCAAGCTGAACGCGTTCATCACGGTGACACGCGAGCGGGCGCTCGCCCAGGCGCGGCAGTTGGACGCAGAGCAGCAGGCCGGTAAGATCCGTGGTCCGCTGCACGGAATTCCCATCGCGCTCAAGGACAACGTCGATACCGCGGGCATTCGGACTACCGGGGCGAGCGCGGTGTTCGATGAGCGCATCCCGAGCGAAGACGCGGAAGTCGCGCGGCGGTTGATGGCGGCGGGCGCGATACTCATGGGCAAAGTGAACCTCCACGAGTTTGCGATGGGCGGCACGTCGGCCACCAGTTACTACGGGCCAGTGCGGAATCCGTGGGCGCTCGATCGCAACCCGGGCGGCTCATCGGGAGGCTCGGCGGCGGCCGTGGCGGCAGACATGTGCTACGGCGCGCTCGGCACCGACACGGGCGGGTCGATTCGGATCCCCGCGGCATTTTGCTCCATCGTCGGACTGAAGGCCACCTATGGGCTGGTGTCGATCCGAGGCATCATCCCGCTCACTCTCTCGCTCGATCATTGCGGCCCGATGACGCGCACCGTCGAGGACGCCGCGATTATGCTCAACGTGCTGGCGGGCTACGACAAGCTGGACATCGCCAGCGTCGAGCACGCGAAGGAAGACTACGCCGCCGCGATGAAGCAGCCGGTATCCGGATTCCGCCTCGGCATCCCGCGCGCGCCTTTCTTCGATCTGCTCGACGCCGACGTGGCCAAGGCAGCGGAGGGCGCAATCGCCGTGCTCGCGAAGCTGACCCGCAGCGTCAAGGATGCGACATTGCCTTCGACCACCGGCGTCACGCTGCCGGGGGAGTCATTTGCCTACCACGAAGAATTCTTCGCCCGCTCATCGGGACGATACATGATCCCGACGCGGCGTGCGCTGCAGAATGGCGGCAACGCGAAAGCTGCCGAGTACATTCGCGGGCGGTGGAAACTGGAGCTCATCCGGCGCACGATCGACGACGCCTTTCGAGACTTCGACCTGGTGGTTCTGCCGACGCGGCGGCGCATCCCGCGGACCGTCGATGCCGCGATGAAGCGTGAAGAGAGCGATAAGCCCCGGAACCCGGAGCTGGAAAATACCGGGCAGTTCAACGTCTACGGTATTCCGGCGATCTCGGTGCCTTGCGGCTTCACGTCCGAGGGATTGCCGGTGGGACTCATGATCGCTGGCCCGCGGTTTTCCGAAGGCAAGGTGCTGGCGCTGGCCCACTCCTACGAGCGCGCCACCGGCTGGCACAATCGCAAGCCGCCGCTGCGGCCGGACATGACGGTGCCGCCGCTGTCGGTGGTGGAAGAGAAGTGATCGCTTGCTCGAGATGCTGGTGCCCAGCTCCCTCATCGTTCTCCTTGGCTTCAAGGCGTTCGGCGTGCGCCGGCAGGCTGGCGCGCAAAAGGATGTTGACAGTCTACCCCCTTGGACGTAGAATACCTACAGCCTCATATGGCGGGCGGCGAACGGTATCGGAACCGGATCGAGCTGCTGCAAGGTACGCTCGACATGCTCATTCTGCAGACCCTGCAATGGGGGCCGCAGCATGGCTACGGGATCACGCAGGCGATTCGCGCCAACTCCGGTGAACTGCTGCAGGTGGAAACCGGTTCGCTCTATCCGGCGCTCCATCGTCTGGAGCGGAGCGGCTGGGTGAAGCCCGAGTGGCGGATCACTGACAATAATCAGCGCGCGCGCTTTTACAAGCTGACGGCGTCGGGCAAGAAGCGCCTGGCGTCGGAGCACTTGAAATGGAACCAGTTTGTGGGCGCAATCGGAGGCATCATGAATCCGGCACGCGGAGAGGGGCCGGCGTGAGCATGTTCGACTGGATGCGCCGGCGCCGAGAGCGAGAGCTCGATGAGGAAATCGAGGCGCATCTTCGTATGACGATTCGCGATCGGGTCGAGCGAGGAGAGTCACCCGAGGAAGCTGCACGTGCGGCACGGCGCGAGTTCGGCTGCGAGGCGCTCGTCAAGGAGACAACGCGTGACATGTGGGGCCTGGCTTGGGTGGGACGGGCGGCGCAAGACTTGCGCTACGCGGCGCGAACGATGCGCCGGAGTCCCGGATTCACAGCCGTGGCTCTGCTGTCGCTCGCGCTCGGCATCGGGGCAAACACAGCAATCTTCAGCATGCTCGACGCGATCTTGTGGAAACCGCTGCCGGTCGCGGACGCGGCGAGCCTGGTGCGCATTCGCACAATCGAAGCCGCGACGGGTCGCGCGCGCGGCGTCCCTCCAGCACTGCTGCCAGGATTGACACGGCGCAGCGAAGTGTTTTCCGGGACTCTGTGCGCGATTCCCGACGGAATCGCGTTTCACCACGGCGACCGCACCGAGCGCGTGATAGGAGACGTCGTCACCGCGAATTACTTTTCCCTGCTCGGCATCCAACCGTATCTCGGCCACTTCTTCTCCGGCGGAGCGGACGGCGCGGCGTGGCAGCCTGTGGCTGTTCTCTCCTACGACTTCTTCCAGCGGCGGTTCGGCGGCGACTCGGCGATCGTCGGCCAGACTGTTCACCTCAACGGCTACCCGTTCACGGTGATCGGCGTGTCGCCGCCCGGGTTTTTCGGCCTCGAGGTCGGGACTTCCTATGAAGTGCGCGTGCCGATGATGCTCGATGCCGGCATGCAGCAGCGCCTGATGCCCGCGATGCACCTGCTTGATCCGCGAAGGGAACGTTTCGTCAACCCGATCGCCCGGCTGCGACCAGGCGTAACGCGCCAGCAGGCAGAGGCGGCAACGGAGGTTGTCTACCAGCAACTCTTCGCGGCCGATCCTGAGCTGAGCACGGGCCGCCGTTATGCCAAGGCGCGGGTGGTTTTGGAGGAAGGCAGCCGCGGCAAGCCGGAGCGGGCGGAGATGTCGCGATTTGCGCGGCCCTTGTTGATCTTGATGGCGGTCGTCGGGCTGGTCCTCCTGATCGCGTGTACAAACATCGCCAATCTTCTGCTGGCGCGCGCCGCCGCCCGACAACGCGAGATGGCGGTCCGGCTCGCGATCGGGGCAAGTCGCGCGCGCTTGCTGCTTCAGCTTCTGACGGAGAGCCTTCTGCTGGCCGGCCTCGGCGGCATACTTGGTCTTGCGTTCGCCTGGTGGGGAGGCGAGGTGCTGGTGAGCTTTCTCCCGCAGGGAAGTGTTCCCCTCGTGCTCGAACTCCGGCCGGACGTGCGCGCGCTGGCGTTCACGCTGGCGTTGGCGGTCTTCACGTCAATCCTGTTCGGTCTGGCGCCCGCGATGCAAGTGTCCAGGCCGAACCCGATTCCAGCGCTGAAGTCTGACGGCGCCACTCAGGATGCGAGTGGCGTGCGACGAAGACTGGGTGAAGGAATGATCGTTGCGCAGGTCGCGCTGGCGCTTGTGCTGGTACTCGGCGCCGGCCTGTTCCTGCGCAGCCTGAAGAACCTGAAATCCACGCGTCTCGGGTTCCCTGCGGACCAGCTTGTCATGTTCTCGATGAAGCCGGTGTTGGACGGGAATGTTCGCTACAGCGACACGCAGGTATACCAGTTGTTCGGTGAACTCGTCCGACGCGTACAGGCGCTGCCGGGTGTGACCGGAGCGGCCATGAGTGCGGATGGCCCAATGGGCGGCTGGAGGCAAACGACAAGATTCGAGCGAGAAGACCGGAGCACGGTGACGCTGGACATTGCGGGCGACATGGTGAGTCCCGAGTTCTTCCCGGCGCTGGGCATCACGCTGGTGAGCGGCCGATTGTTTACGGCAGCGGATCGGCGTGAAACGCCGAAGGTCGCCGTCGTCAGTGACACGCTTGCCCGGGATCTGTTTGGCGGTGAAAGCCCGCTCGGGCGCAAGGTGAAAACGGGAACGCATCCTTCCGAGCCATGGCGGGAGATTGTCGGCGTGGTCCGCAGCGTGCGTTATGACAACCTGCGGAAGCCGGATACGCGTGTGTACCTTTTTCCGTATGAGCAATTCGGCGGCGTGCCCACCATCAGCACGCTGATCGTACGAGCCTCGTCGGCCAACCTGAGCAGCCTGGTCGCCGCTGTGCGCCGGGAATTTCAATCGCTCGACAAGAACCTGCCTGTGTTCAACGTTCGCACGGCGGCAACGCAGATCGATCGCGCGCTTTCGCAGGAGCGGCTCATCGCCACGCTGTCGGGAATCTTCGGGGGAGTCGCGCTGATCCTGGCGGCGATTGGGCTGTACGGTGTGATCGCGTACGCGGTTGCGCGCAGGGTCAAGGAAATCGGAATTCGCATCGCGCTCGGAGCCGGGCGCGGCGACGTTCACCGCCTGGTGCTTCAGAACACGCTGCGGCTGATTCTGACCGGAGCGGCGATCGGGCTTCCGGTGGGTCTGGCCGCAGCCCGCCTGGTTGCCAGCGAGCTGTATGGGGTCTCACCGCACGATCCGGCGGTAGCCGGCGGCGGCGTGGTGCTGATTCTGGCGGTGGGCCTCGCCGCCGGATGGTGGCCTGCCCGGCGCGCGGCGCGGCTCGATCCTTTGACGGCCCTGCGCCAGGAGTAGCTGCACAATCTATTGACGCGCAAAAAGCCGTTCACAGAAAAACGTAAAATCTTTTCACTCCCAAGACTCTGATTTCACGCTATTTATTTTTTCACCCCATTTTCAGCCCCCCGGTCTCCCGAATTCCGATCGATATCCTGAGTGCGGGGACCCATGCAAGAAACAAATCAGCATTCTGACACGGCCGATCGCGCCATCGCCGTATTTTCGGCTTCGGAAATCGAAGCCCTACGCCCACACGTAATCAATCTTCAGAGCGGGCGGTTCTGGACGGGAGGAATCTATCAGACTCAGGCGTCCGA
>JBOGMR010000013.1:0-5313 GCA_050746825.1 Bryobacteraceae bacterium
ACGCTATACTCATGTGGCGTCGTGCCCTCGATCAGAACCCATGCCTCGTAGAAGCCGCGCGCAATCTCATCACAGCGCTGCAAGCGCTCAAGGATGCCTCGGCGATTGATGCTCTCCAAAAGGCCCGCGCGTTCTGTACAGCGTTTTGACTTCGTTCAAAACCGGGCAAACCACGCCTGTGTGAAGACGCGCCGTCCGTCAGCCAAGGGCGGGTATGGCAAGCGGGTCTACAATGAAGGGCGGAGACATCCGATGAATCTGAATCGCCGCCAGTTCCTGGGCGCCAGCGCCGCTGTCGCAGCCGCTTCCAAACTCCCGGATTTCGAGCCGGTTCGCAAAGAGTTCCCGCGTGCCACCAGACAGGTTTACCTTGATGCCGCGGCGCACATGCCGCTGCCGAAGTACACTGCTGAAGGCATGCGCCGTTACATCGATTTCCATATGTACGGTCCCGGCGAAGGGCGCGGTGACTACGCCAGCGAAGCGTTACGTCAGGTGAAGCCCCTGTTCGCGAAGCTGATCAATGCCAAGCCGTCGGAAATCGGCCTGGTGGTTTGTACCAAGGCAGGAGAGGCGGCTGTCGTGAATGGCCTGCGGATTCAGGAATCCGGCGGCAATCTGGTGACGAACGACCTCCACTACGCCGGTTCGATCCACGACTACATCGGCAGGCGCAAAGCCGGCATGGATGTGCGGATCGTCAAGCACCGCGATTGGCGCATAGACCTGCGCGACATGGAGCGCGTCGTCGACAAGAAGACCCGGCTGGTGTCCATCACGTTGGTGTCGAATGTGAACGGCTGGGTTGAGGACGCCAAGGCGATTAGCGACCTCGCCCACGCTCACGGCGCGTTTCTGTACGCCGACATCATCCAGGCCGCCGGAAGCGTACCCGTTGACGTCAAGGCTCTCGGTATCGACTTCGCCGCCTGCTCCAACTACAAATGGCTCCAGGGGGCGCGCGGCGCGGGTTTCCTTTACGTCAGAGAGGAACTGCAGGGTTCGGCCGTGAAGGACCTCAGCTTCCCCGGTTACGTTCAATTCAACTATTCGCCATGGGTGGCCACGCGAGGCTCGGCGGCAGACGAATTCCCTTATGTGGCTCCAAAAAACGGCGGCCGCTACGAACCCGGAAACGTCAGCTATGTCGCTTACGCGGGCCAGTATGAGGCCCTCAAGCGGATGTTGGCGCTCGGCGTTGACAACATGTACGCCTACACCAAGGTCATGTGTGATCGCCTGAAAAAGGAATTACCCGCGCTCGGGTATAAGCTCATCACGCCCATGGAGGCGCGCAGTTCACTGGTCGTGGTTCAGGCCAAGAACCTGAAGTCCACGCACGAGAACTTGCAAAAAGCCGGGATCCAGGTGACCACTGCGGGGGAGAACCGCATCCGTATCTCTCCTGCGGTCTACAACAATATGGATGACATCAACCGGCTGTTATCGGCCCTGCAACGATCCTAGCTCCCCGACACAGCGTGCTGAAAATATGATTCGCCGGTGCATGCACACTCGCAGCGTTCTCGCGTCGACTGCGCTCTGTCTACTCGCCTTCGCCGCCATTTCCACTCGTCAAAGTGCAGGCGGTCAGGCCGCCGTATCAATGTCCCGTCCCGGTCAGGAAGACCTCTCATTCTGGGTGAATCACAACGGGCTGCTCCAGTTTGAGGTAGAAGGCGAAGTCGGATTCGGCGACATGGCGCGCGTGCTCTTGCGCCGCCGCTCCAACGGCGAGTCGATCCGCGAGCTTCGGGATCGCTTTACGTTCCGTGTCCAGGATCCCGCCGCTCTGCAGACGCCCGACGTCTTTCGAGCTGAGTTCTCGGGTGGCGTGCTTTCCTGGCGAGCCGCCCCGCAAGGACGCTTTGTCGCGGGTTCCTCACGAACGTTCAACATCCCCGTGATCGTCGTGAATCGCGACACGACCGAGCTGAGCCTCGATGCGGTCTACGCGGGCGTTTCCATGGAGAGCGCAGCTCGTAAGGTCATCGTTCCACCCGGCCGCGCCACGCCGTTCCTGCTGCGCGCGGTGGAAACGAGAATCGGCCCAACGCAAGGTACATTGACGCTACGCCATCCGGGAGGCGAGCTTGCCACACCGGTCTATTTCGATATCCGGCAACTGGTCGCGCTCCGCGTACGTCTGGTCGACGAGCAGGGCCGCTCAACAATCTCGCGCGTCTACATCACCGGCTCCGATGGACTCTCTTACGCTCCGGCCGGGTCGTCGGCCCGGATCACAGCGATGAGCGCGGAGTATTTCTTTCATGCCGAGGATTCCTTCGCAATCGACCTGCCGGCGGGTGAGACACTTCTCGAAGCCATGCGCGGCCCCGAATACCGTCTGACCGCGCAGCGCGTCGTACTGCAACCAGGTACGCCTCAGGAGATCACTCTCCGCCTGACGCGATGGACTCATCCCGTGGAGGATGGCTACTGGTCCGGCGACGCTCACATTCACGCCAACTACACCTCGCCTCACCACCAGGTGATCGAGCCGCGCGATGTTCGTCTCCAGGTTTTCGGCGAGGACCTGAACTACGCCAACCTGATGGTCGCCAACTCGAGCGGCGCCTTTATCCACGACCGCCAGTACTTCGAGGCTCGCCCCAATCGCCTCAGCACGGCTGAGCACTTCCTGTATTGGAACGAGGAGAACCGGTCGAGCGCTTACGGTCATATGTGCTTTCTCGGCCTGAAGCAACTCGTCGAGCCTTTCTACAACGGATTCCGCAACACACCGCATTGGGACGACTATCCCGCAAATTATCCCCTCGCCCAGCAGGTCTTCGACCAGGGCGGAGCCGTCAGTTACGCCCATCCAGGCATGGCGCCAAACTTCGAGTCAGCAAGCATCAAGGAACTGCCGGTCGATCTCGCACTCGGACAGCAGACCGCCATGGACGTGCTGAGCAACAACGACGAGAAGGCAACCACAGAGATGTGGTATCGCCTGTTGAACTGCGGTTTCCGCGTCGCGATCTCGGCAGGCACCGACGCTTTCACCAATGTTGTCGACCACTACCTCGCCGGCGGCAACCGCGTCTATGTTCGCATCGGTCCCAAGTTTGACTATCCTTTGTGGCTCGATGCCTTTCGCCGGGGCCGGTCGTTTGCCTCGAACGGTCCGATCGTGCAGCTCGCCGTCAACGAGAAACTGCCTGGCGACGAGATCCGTCTCGACGCGTCCGGCGAAGTGAACGTCCGCGCACGCGTTGCCAGCCAGGTTCCCGTTGACAGCGTCGACCTGATCGTCAATGGGCGATCCGTTCACTCCGTAAAGCCGGCCGGTAAGGAGACGGTTGAGTTCACACACCGTGTTCCTATCGATCGCAGCTCCTGGATTGCGCTCCGCGCGCTCGGTCCGCGTCATCGCCTCGTCCTGAACGATACGCAAGCGTATGCGCACACCAGCCCGGTCTATGTGACGGTTGCGGGCCGTCCCATCCGGGTCGCCGATGATGTCCGCTTTTATCGCGAGTGGGTCGAGCGCCTCGTCGCCCGCACAGAAAAGAACACCCGTTTCGCCAGCGCCGAGCGTAAGGCTGAAGTCCTGGCGCTATTTCGCAAAGGACTCGCTTGGTACCAATCTGCGGAGCGCGGCGCCGATTCGACGTCGCGGTGAGCCTGTCCCACCCGCAACGTGCCAGTATCTCGAGTCCATGGTGGGGCAGGCCGTTTGGCCTGCCCGCTTGACCCGCCTGTTCGGCCTGCCCGGTCTGTGGTCAGAAGAACGTGATAGACTTCGAGCAAATCGAAGCACGACGCTCGCAGCCATGCTTGTATGCGTATTTTGTCTTGCCGATTCCGAAGGCGGCTTCGATCGGCCGATCTGACGATCCCAGGCAGAACCTGGGTGATCACACCGGAGACAGCTCTTAGCGCGTCTCTGTCAAAAGGGGTCGAAGATGAAATTCCGCGAGAATCCGTCTCAAACAGCGCGATTCCTGATTCTTTCCGTCGCCCTGCTGGTGTGCGGCTGGTTGGCCGAACCGGCGGAAGCTCAGGTGCTCTACGGTTCGATCGTAGGAGCCGTCGAAGACCAGAGTGGTGCATTAGTCCCGAGAGCCTCGATCACGCTCACGAGTCCAGGCACGGGCGTCAAGCGCGAGACAACGACAGATGAGGCCGGCCGCTACGCGCTATTGAACGTTCTCCCGGGCAGTTATGAACTGAGAATCAGCGCCAGCGGCTTCCGGCCGCTCGTCAGAGAGAACGTCGAAGTCACGATCAACACCGTCACCCGCGTCGACTTGAAACTGGATGTCGGCGCGATCGCCGAGCAGGTGACTGTCGCCGGCGCAGCGGCCCTCCTGCAAACCGACAAGTCGGATGTGCGAGCCGACCTGCCGACGGTCGCGATGACCAACCTGCCGCTGTCCGGCTACCGGAACTATCAAAGCCTGATCAACCTGGTGCCAGGTACAACGCCCGCCGTTTTCCAGAACACCTTGGACAATACGCCGGCCCGCGCCTTTTCATTCAACATCAACGGCACCAACCGAAACAACAACAACACGCGCGTGGACGGGGCTGTCAACGTTTTTCTGTGGCTGCCGCATCATACCCTCTACGTCCCGCCAGTAGAGACGATCGAAGCAGTGAACATCTCGACCGCTTCCTTCGACGCTGAGCAGGGCTTGGCCGGTGGTGCGGCCGTGACGGTAGCGACGAGGTCGGGAACCAACCAGTTTCACGGCGTCGCTTCCTGGTATCACGACAACGACCATTTACGCGCCCGGAACTTCTTTCTCAGGAGCCCTGGCAAACCCAGGAGCATCAGCAATGTTGCAACTGGCACGCTGGGTGGCCCCATAAAGAAGGACAAGCTGTTTTTCTTCGGAGGCTTCGAACGCAATATGTGGCGCAGGGACGCCTCGGGTAACTTTGCTGTCCCTACCGCCGATCAGCGCGCGGGTGACTTCAGCGCCTACCCGGTCACGATCTACGACCCGACGAGCAGCACCGATCCCCGGACTCGCCAGCCGTTCGCCGGCAACAGAATTCCGCTGGCGCGGCAGAGTTCAATTATTCGAAAGATCCAGGATTCCGTTCCGCTTCCGAACCTTGCCGGAACACTCGATAACTACGCCATCTTGGGGAACAACTCGTTTGACCGCGACAACTACGACATAAAAATCAACTGGAACCCGAGTCCCAGGCATGCGATGTTCGGCAAATACAGCCAGATGAATGCCTTCGTCGGTGGCACCGTTGCGCTCGCCGACGCGGGCGGTCCGGCTCTCGGCACCAAGGGCAATGGACCGATTGGTTACACGAGAGTTCCGATCGCAACGGTCGGGCATACGT
>JBOGMR010000014.1:0-4791 GCA_050746825.1 Bryobacteraceae bacterium
AGGGACGGCCGATTGCCTGACACGTGACGCGATGCAGGCCGAGATCATCGCCGTCGGTTCTGAACTTCTCACTCCGCAACGGCTCGACACGAATTCGCTCTATCTCACGGAGAAGCTGAACGCGCTCGGCGTCGAGGTCGTCACCAAGTATGTCGTGGGCGACGATCGCGCGTTGCTGGCGGATACCGTGCGGCGCGCCGTTGCGCGATCGCCCATCGTGATTCTAAGCGGCGGCCTTGGCCCGACAGAGGACGACCTGACGCGAGAGGCGGTCGCGGATGCGCTCGACCGCCGTTTGGAGTATCATTCCGAAATCGCCGATCGAATCGAGCAGCGCTTCCGTCAGGCAGGCCGCAAGATGGTCGAGATCAACCGCCGCCAGGCGTTCGGAGTCGAAGGCGCCGACCTGCTGCAGAACGACCGCGGTACCGCGCCCGGCCAGTGGATTGAAGAATCGGGCAGCGTCATCATGCTGCTGCCGGGGCCGCCGCACGAACTGAAGGCCATGTTCGAACGCCAATGCCTGCCGCGCATCGCGCGCATCGTTCCAAGGCAGGTCATTGAAACGCTGGTACTGCGCGTGGCCGGAATGCCGGAGTCGGACCTCGACCAACTGATCTCGCCCGTCTACAAGAAGTACGAGAATCCGGTGACCACGATTCTTGCCGCCGCAGGCGATATCCAAGTGCATCTGCGCGCACGGTGTACGACCGAAGGTGAAGCCGCGGCGCTGCTCAGCGAGGTAGGAGGGCCAATCGAGGCGCTGCTCGGCGATCGCATCTACTCGCGTAATGGCGATCCGCTCGAGGTGACCGTCGCAGGCATGCTGCGGAAGCAGGGAGCGACCGTGTCGGTGGCCGAAAGCTGCACCGGCGGACTGCTTGCGGAACGGCTGACGTCGATTCCGGGCAGCTCCGGCTACTTCACAGGCGGCTTGGTCACCTACACGAACCGGCTGAAGATTGAACTGGCGGGGGTGCCGCCGGAGACTCTGGAAATATTCGGAGCAGTGAGTAAGGAAACCGCCGAAGCGATGGCTGCGGGAACGCGCCGCAGGCTGGAGTCGACCTATGCACTCGCGGTCACCGGCATCGCCGGACCGGCAGGCGGCACCGTGCAGACGCCCGTCGGCACCGTCTGCATCGCCGTTGCTGACGCCACCGGGTGCCGCAGCTTTCAGCGTCAGTTTCTTGGCGACCGGCCCCGTGTTCGCCAGTTTTCCGCGCAAGCAGCGATGGACCTGCTGCGCCGCCGGATGATGTCTTGATCTGCCTCACGTGGTAATTGCGCATGATTGTGCTCCACGCCGCCTTTAGCGCCGATCAGCTTCTGTTATGGCGCGAACCGGACGCCGGGAAACGCGCGCTGGCCGAGGTCTTCACGCAACTGGGTCCGGAATTCAAATACCCTCAACGGGCCATCACGAATGCCGTCGCCTGGCTTCCCGCAAAAGACGGGCAGCCCGCACTCTCGAGCGCGCTCCTCGACGGCGAGCCAACGCTCGAAACCGATTCGCGCCTGGAGGCATTTTCCGTCTCCATCGCGCGGCTGAGCGCGCAGCAATCGGTCCAGACGCTCGCAGCGTGTGTTGGCCGGCACATGCTGGCCCCGGGCGTCATGATCGGCAAAGACCTTGCCTGGTGGACGGCCGCTCTGCGATTCTCCGCCAGTCTCGTCATGCGCGGCCAATTCCTTCCGTCGCTCGATCAGCGCGGCGACGCCACCGCATCCCGCTGGCGGCCAAGTTTTACCGGCCCGGATCTCGGGCGTCTCGGCGCACTCGCCAAGTCGATGCCGGCGTCCGCTCGAGCGCTGGCGCGCGATAACGGAAACGAGCCGCCCTGCACAGCCGCCGAAGCGGTCCTCACTTCATTCGCCGCATTCATTGTCGACCAGCTCGTACGCGAGTCCGCGACGCCCGCGAGGCTGGCCGCCATCGAAAGCGTCCATGACCGTTGGCTCGCGGCGCTTGCATCGGGCGACGGAACAATCGAAGGCAGCCCTGCTGAGCTCCGGGATCTCGCCACACAAGTCAGCGAATGGCAGCATGCGATCCAGGTCTCCGCCCGGGCTCCCTTCCGGCTGAGCTTCCGTCTGGAAGAGCCGAAGGACGACGAATCCTGGCGCGTCCATTACCTGCTGCAAGGCACGAAGGACCCCAGCTTGATACTTCGCGCCGCCGACGCCTGGAAAGCGAAGCCTGCGGCCACCGCGGCCTGGGGAGCCGATCCGTCCGCCGTCCGCGAACACCTGCTGGTCTCTCTTGGACAGGCGGCGAGCATCTGCCCGCTCGTCGAATCCAGCCTCAAGCAGCGAGCGCCAACGGGCTTCGAATTCGACGTCGTCGACGCGCACCAGTTCCTCCGGGAGACTGCGGGTGCTCTCGAACAGAGCGGATTCGGAGTCATGCTTCCGTCCTGGTGGACGCGCCGCGGCACGGAGGCGCGCCTCAAGGCTCGCGCCAGCGTGAAAAGCAAGGCCCTCGCGAGCGCCGCCGGCCTGTCGTTGGACACCATCGTCCAGTTCAACTGGGAGTTGGCGCTTGGCGATGAGGCCATCTCGCGTGCCGAGCTCGCGGCGCTGGCAAAGCTGAAGGCGCCGCTGGTCAAGCTACGGGGACAGTGGGTCGAAGTGAGCGCCGCCGAGATTCAGGCCGCGCTCGATTTCCTGAAGAAGAATCCGTCCGGACAGCTCGCGGCCCGCGAGATCGTCAAGATGGCCCTCGGAGCCGGCGGGCAGGCGGGCCCGCTCGAAGTCGAGGGCGTCAGCGCAACCGGCTGGATCAAGGACGTATTGGAAGGACTCGCGGGACGCGAGCCGCTCGAAGAATTGCCTCAGCCGGCGCGACTCAACGGCACGCTGCGCCCGTATCAGAAGCGCGGCTACTCGTGGCTCGAATTTCTGAAGCGGCTGGGACTCGGAGCCTGTCTCGCCGACGACATGGGTCTGGGCAAGACCATTCAAACCCTGGCTTTGATTCAGCGCGAGCGCGATGCCGGCGAACGGCGCCCGGTCCTGCTCATCTGCCCGACGTCGGTGGTCGGCAACTGGCAAAAGGAAGCCTCGAAGTTCACTCCTGACCTCGCTGTGCACGTGCACCACGGCCTCGCGCGCAAACGCGGCGAGCCGTTTCAGGCCGAAGCCTCGCGCCACGCGATGGTGGTTTCGAGCTACGCGCTCCTGCAGCGCGACGTCGAAACTCTGCGCCAGGTCGATTGGGCCGGCGTGATCCTCGATGAAGCGCAGAACGTCAAGAACCCCGAGACCAAGCAGGCCCGCGCCGCCCGCTCACTCGCGACGGGCTACCGCATCGCGCTCACAGGAACGCCGGTGGAGAACAATGTCGGCGATCTCTGGAGCCTGATGGAATTCGTCAACCCCGGCTTCCTCGGGTCACAAAGCGGATTTCGCAAGCGCTTCTTCGTCCCGATTCAGGTCTACGCCGATCAGAAGGCCGCCGGGCGTCTGCGCAAAATTACCGGCCCCTTCATCCTGCGAAGGCTGAAGACGGACAAGAGCATCATCGCCGATCTTCCCGACAAGCTCGAGATGAAAGTGTTCTGCAATCTGACGCGCGAGCAGGCTTCGCTCTATGAAGCGGTCGTGCAGGAAGCGCAGGAGGCGATCGAGTCCGCCGAAGGCATCGGACGCAAGGGGCTCGTACTGGCGACGCTCATGAAACTCAAGCAGGTGTGCAATCACCCGGCGCAGTTCCTCAAAGACAACTCCAGCATTCCGGGCCGCAGCGGCAAGCTTGCGCGTCTCGCCGAGATGCTGGAGGAAGCGATCGAGGCCGGAGACCGCGCCCTCGTCTTTACGCAATTCAGCGAAATGGGCGGCATCCTCCAGGGCCACCTGCAGGAGATCTTCGGTATCGAGACGCAATTCCTGTATGGCGGCACCCCCAAGAAGCAGCGAGACAGCATGGTGGAGCGTTTCGCGCGACCCGACGGCGCCCGCATCTTTATCCTGTCGCTCAAGGCCGGCGGCACGGGACTCAATCTGACCAGTGCGAACCACGTCTTTCATTTCGATCGCTGGTGGAATCCCGCCGTCGAAAACCAGGCAACGGATCGCGCCTTCCGCATCGGCCAGACACGGAACGTGCAGGTGCATAAGTTCGTCTGCGCGGGCACACTGGAGGAAAAGATCGACGAAATGATCGAGCGCAAGAAGGACGTGGCGGGGCGCGTCGTGGGTACGGGCGAAGCGTGGCTGAGCGAAATGTCGAACGCCGAGTTGCGCGATCTGTTTGCCCTGCGCAAGGAAGCAGTCGGAGACTGAAGTATGGCTCGCTGGGATTCCTATTCCGGATTCTACCCGCCGTCGAGACCGCGCGAAGCGAAGGGCGGGATTCGCGCGCAGTCCCAGCGTGGCGTGTTCGGCGAAAGCTGGTGGGCCAAGCGGTGGATCGCCGTGCTCGAGAGTTTCGACATCGGCGCGCGCCTGCAGCGTGGGCGCCGCTACGCACGCTCCGGCCAGGTGCTCTCGATTCAGATCGAAAAAGGTGAAATCACGGCGCAGGTGCAGGGGTCACGGCCGAAACCGTACCGCATTCGGATCAAGGTGAAGGCTCTGGCAAAAGAGAAGTGGCCGAAGGTCGCTCAGGCAGTTTCGCAGCAGGCGCTGTTCGCTTCCAAACTTCTCGCCGGGCAAATGCCCCACCAGATGGAAGAGGTCGTCAGCGGCGAAGGCGCGTCACTGTTCCCCGCGCGCTCCAGCGATCTGGAGACGGAGTGCTCCTGCCCGGACTGGTCGAATCCCTGCAAACACATCGCGGCCGTTTACTAC
>JBOGMR010000015.1:0-6238 GCA_050746825.1 Bryobacteraceae bacterium
GCGTTCAGCCGGTTGTTTGTCAAGGTTAGGGTCTGAAGGTGCGCCAGCTTTCCAATCGAGTCTGGCAGCGCCAAAAGTCCGTTATCAGTTAGATCTAAATGTTGTAGCTCTCCGAGCTCGCCGATGGTATCGGGCAGCTCGGTTAAGCGTTGCGCTTGCAAATCGAGCCTCGTAGCCCGAGTCTTTCGGGCCCACTCAATGGCGGCGGAAACGTCTCGACGAGTCACACCCTCACCTCATCCATCGATCCAAAAACCCCACGGTCCTCCGAAACCCATCCACCGCATTCTCCACCCTCGCGAACCCATGCCCCTCGTTCTCATAAGCCTGATATTCAATCACCCCGCCCCGCCTCTTCACCGCTTCGACGATCTGCTCGCTTTCTTCCTTGGGACAGCGCGGATCGTTTCCGCCCGCCAGCACCAGCAGCGGGGCGCGGATGCGGCCGATGAAGTTAATGGGCGACCGCTCTTCGTAGAGTTTCCGATTTTCGACGGGGTCGCCCATGGTGGCAAGGTCCCACTCGCGCAGCGCCGGGTCTTCGTGCTCCAGTTCCGTGAACCAATTCACGAACGGCACAATGGCCACGCCCGCCGCCCACAGCTCCGGTTGATGCGTCAGCCCCATCATCGTCATGTACCCGCCATAACTACCGCCCATCAACGCAATCCGCCGCGGGTCGACGTAGCCGATCGTCTTCAGAAACCCGGCGGCGTGCACCACGTCATGCAAATCGCCGCCACCCATGTCGAACCGGTTCTTCTCTTCGAAATCCTTTCCGTAGCCGGTAGAGCCGCGGTAATTCGGCGCGATCACGATGTACCCGTTGTTCACCAGATACTGCACGCTGCGATTGAAGCTGTTCATGGTTTGGGCGGACGGGCCGCCGTGCACATGCACGATCGCGGGATTCGACTCATTGCGCGCCAGGTTGTACGGCACGTAAAGAAACGCGGAAATGCGCAGACCGTCGGCCGAGCGGTAGTGAACCAGGTAGGGCTGAACCATGTCGCGCGGGTTCATCCCCGCAAGCAGCGAATTGGTGATGCGGAGGGATTTTTTCCGGCGCAAGTCGTAGGTGTAAAAATCGTTCGGGTCGCCGGGACCGGAATAAGAGAAGACGAGGCGGCCGCCATCGGGTGCGAACACTTCGGAGCCGAGCGTCGCCAGGCCAGGCTTCCACGGCAGCTTCGCGGCGCGGCGTCGTGTGGTGTCGTACAAGGAAATCTCGCAATCGCCGTCGCGGTTGGTGAGGTAGGAGATCGTCCGGCCATGCCAGGCGCCCGCGTCGGTTTCATACTTCGCGCGCGTGATCCACTCGAGCTCGCGCGTTTCGATGTCGAGCACGGCCACGTTTGAAAACCGGTTGAGCGCGTTCGAGGTGATGAGGAGCTGGCGAGCGTCAGGGGACCAATCCACGGCGTAGTAGTTGTGCTCTGCGTTTTCGGGGCTGACGGGCTGGACAGACCGGAGACCGGCCCCACGGGCCACGAAGATGGCGTCGGCCTTTTGATCGGCGCGGCTTTGGGTCCAGGCGAGAGAGCGCCCGTCTTTCGACCACACGGGGTCATGATTGCTGAACTGGCTCGGCGTTTCGCGCGTGACCTCAATCACCTTGCCCGTGCCGAACTCCATCACGTGCACTTCATAGCTCGCTGAAGTCTTCGGCTTCGACACATAGGCGAGGCGCTTGCCGCCGGGCGAAAATACGGGCGATTCTTCGGAAATCTCTCGCGTATTTGTCAGGTTCCGGACGTCGCCATTTTCCGTCGATACCGCGAACAGGTCCCACTGCTCGTCGCCATCGTAGTCGGATTGAAAAACGATCCAGCGCCCATCCGGCGACCACGCGCCCAAGACCTGCCGCTGATCCGACACCGTAAGCTGCAGCGGCCATCCGCCCTTCGCTTTCACAATCCAGATGTTCTGACGCCCGGACGCGTTGGAAGAGAAGCAGATCCACTGGCCGTCGGGCGACCAGCGCGCGCCGCGCACGCTGCGAGTGCGGTACAGCCGCTCGAGGTTGAGTTTCGGAAGCCCGGGACGTTTTCGGCTGATGATCCGCACGACTCTTGAAATTGTCGCATGAGGGGCCAACGCCGGGTGTCACCATTTGGCCTCGCCAAGCGTGTATGTGGTTGGAAGGTGAATATGGAAAGGACGACAGATGTGGTGGTAGTGGGCGGCGGGCTGGCAGGGCTTTCCGCGGCTGCTTATCTGGCGCGTGGCGGAGCGCGCGTCTTGGCGCTACTGTTGACCCACGCGCCGATCATGTGCGTCGCGCTGCAACTGGTCGAGGCACTCCCACCCCTGCACCCATCAGTAGCTCGATAGGTGACGGACCGGAGCGGTTGCAAAACCCGGATCTGGCTCTCGTACCAGACCGCTCACTTCCTGGTACCAGATTGTTTGCAACGAATAGCCAATGGCTGTCACTATCAAGCGTGACACCCTATTTGATGGCGGCATCCGGCCGCCGCCCCATCGCGTCTCCTCCGGAAGGCGTGCTGCTTGAGCTGGTTTACGGGGAGCTGCACCGTCTGGCCTCGTCGTTCATGCGGCAGGAGCGTCCGGGAAACCCGTTGCAAGCCTCGGCGCTGGTGAATGAGGCTTATCTGCGCTTGCAATCCGCGAACCTGAACTTCTTCGAAGACCGCCACCATTTCTTTCGCGTGGCGTCCCGAGCGATGCGCCAGGTGCTGATCGATCACGCGCGCCGGCGCTACGCACAGAAGCGCGCGCGGGGCCAGCGTATCACTCTGGATGACACGGGCACCAGGATTGACGACGTTCTGACGCTGGACAGCGCACTTGAGAAACTCGCTGAAATCGACCCCCGCCAGGCCGAGGTTGTCGAGTTGCGGTCCTTCGGAGGTCTATCGGTGGCGGAGACGGCGGCAGTTCTGGGAGTTTCCGCGGAGGACGTGAACCGGGGGTGGGCTGTTGCCCGCGCCTGGTTGCGCGGGGAACGGGAGAATTCGGCGAGCGTCTGCTGATCTGCAGCGCTACTTCTTCTCGGCGATCGCGAACACGTGGTTGCGGCCCCGGATGATGAGGGTCCCGCCGGCAACCGCGGGCGTCGCCATGAGCGCTTCGCCCATCGGATTCACCGCCAGTAGCCCGTGACGCCGAGGTTGCGGCGGATGAAGTTTTCCATGTCGCCCGGGAAGAAGCCGGTGAGATCGCTTTGGCTGCCGCGGGCCACTGGTTGGACGAATGACTTCGACAGCGCGCTGCCAGCCGGTTTGCCGCGGCCCCGGCGGCTCTCATCGATACAGCCCCTTCCACTGATTCCGGCGGATGCGCCACAAATCGAGGAAGCCGTCGATGCCCTGCAGCAAGCCCACTTTGGATCCCTCGGCGTGATTCCATCGCACGCCGACTTCCACTCCTTTGTACCCCAGCAGCCGTGCCAGAAACAGCGTCTCGACATCGAAGCCAAACCTCTCAAGGCGCAACCGCGAGAAGATCGCCTGCGCCGCACGGCCATCGAACAGTTTGAATCCGCACTGCGTGTCGCGAAAAGGCAGACCGATCGACTTCCGCATGATGAAGTTGAAGATGCGGCCTGCGTTTTCGCGGAACGCCGGCTGGTGGACGCCGATGAGCGAACGGTCGATCTCGCGGGAGCCGATCGCCACCTGCGCCTGGTTCGCCTCGACGGCCGCTACGAGCTTGTCCAGCTCCTCAATCGGCGCAGAGAGGTCGGCGTCGGTGAACAGTGCCCATTGCCCGCGCGCCTCGAGCATTCCCTGCCGAACCGAGTAGCCTTTGCCGCGATTGCCCGGATTGCGCAAGACGCGCACTTCGGGATGAGCGGCGGCGAAGGCGCCCGCGACCTCGGCGGTGCGGTCGCGCGATCCATCGTCCACCACCAGGATTTCGTAGAATTCCAGCCGCCGGCCGCGCAGAAAGCTATCGATCCGCGCAAGGGTCTGCGGCAGCCGCGCCTCTTCGTTGTAGGCCGGAATGATAATGGAGATGGATCGTATGTCGCTATAATAACGTATCTCACCAGGCTTCCCTGTGTCCGTCCGATTCGAGTATTTCATCGCCCGCCGGTACCTGCGCGCCAAGCGCAAGCAGGCCGTCATCTCCGTCATCACGGCCATCTCGATCGCCGGTGTGGCAGCGGGCGTCATGGCCCTGGTCATTGCGCTCGCGATCAATAACGGCTTCAGCAACACGCTCAAGAAAAACCTGCTGGGCGTCTTACCGCACATCAGCATCGTCGAGAAGGAACCGATCTACGGTATCGAGAACTGGCGCGAACTGGCTCCACGGCTTCGCAAGTTGCCACATGTCATTGGCGTGGCGCCCGCGCTGACAAGCCCGATTTTTCTGGCAGGTCCTGTGCGATCGAAGGGCGCGTTCCTCAAGGGCATTGATGTCCAGTCCGAGTTGGAGGTCAGCGACGCCCTGCGCCGGCTCAAAGAGGGTTCGCTCGAAGATCTGAACCGTTCCGGGACTTATCCCGGCATCATCATCGGCTCGCGCCTCGCTCAAGAAGCCGGGATTCCGCTTCGCAGCCTCGTCACCGCAATGAGCCCGCAGGGCGAGTTGACCCCGTTCGGGCCACAGCCAAGCATCCGGCGTTTCCGCGTGGTGGGTATTTTTGAGTCCGGCTTCTACGAATACGACTCCACGTGGGCGTACACTTCGCTTGCCGCAGCCCAGGAAGCGCTGTCGCTTCAGGACGTGGTCAACGCGATCGAACTGAAGGTTGACGATTTGTATCTGGCTCCCCAAGTGGCTCGGGAGGTAGAAAAAACCGGAGGTCCAAAGCTAGCCGCGACCACCTGGATGGAGCAGAACAAGCAACTGCTGAACGCGCTTCAAATGGAGAAGATAGTTTCGATCATCACTATCAGCCTCATCGAGCTTGTCGCGGCCCTCAACATTCTGATCACGCTCGTCATGATGGTGATGGAAAAGTACAAGGACATCGCCATCTTGATTTCGATCGGCGCGCGGCGTGAGCAGATCCGCAACATCTTTTTGGTGGAAGGGGTGATCATCGGCGTCGTCGGGACGGTGATTGGGCTGATCGTTGGGTACACCCTCTGCTTTTTCGCCGACCAGGGCCGCTGGATTCGTCTCGACGAACAGGTTTACGCCCTCAGCTTCGTGCCGTTCGAACCGCGCTGGATTGAGGGCGTCGCGGTGGCGGCTGCGGCGATCTTCATCAGCTTCCTTGCGACGATTTACCCTGCGCGCAGCGCGACGCGGATCGCACCGGCGGAAGTGCTGCGGTACGAATAACTCAGACCGCCTCGTTCCCGCAGAGAGAAACCTCAAGTCCGGCTTCGCGGAACATCGCGGCCTTGGCTGCCAGCGCGAATTGCGCACCCGCGCCGTCCGGCGCGTAGGCCACCTGGATGTGATTCGACTTGTGGCGCGCCATCATCTGGTCGCGGCTGATGCCGTAGTTGACCGCATGCATGATCGGCCACTGCGGCGTCGTGATGCGCCAGCGGCGCTCTGTTTCTTCCCGCGGCAGCTCGACCACCCGCGCGCGTCCCAGATCGGCCTTCAGTACACCGCTGTCCATGAAGACGCGGCTCCACACAATCTCGCCCGGTTTGCTGACGCCCTTGAGCGTACCGCCGCCGAGACGGAAGTACATGGACGGCTGCCGCTCGCTCACCGCACCCGCGTAGCCATCGATGAAGTGGTTGGGCGGCGCTGCACCGGAGATTTCGAGTACCCACACGAAGTCGCCGCCGTAGGGTTCGCCGTAGCGAAGATCGTGGAGGGTCGTCTCGGGATCGAACCCCAGCGTTGTCCAGACCCGGTTTGTGAACAGAGCGTCGAGGCCGGCGCATTCGTCAACTTCGTTGAAGTGCGGAAGCGCGCGACCCTCGTAGAGCACCCGGCCGTTGCCGGACGCCGTGTCGCGTGCCGCGCGGACGGGCGGGCGGTCCACGTTGTTGAGCAGTCCCTCGGCCAGGTCGGAGGCGGGCGCGAGGTCTTTCAGGCCCTGCTGGTATTGGATACCGATGGTGTCGCAGCCGAAGTCGTCGGCGATGCGCAGCGCTGCGATATACATGCGGCACTGGTCAAGAATCTGCGCGTCGGTGAGATCGGTCTCCGGGTTCGGGCCGGTGACGAAGCGCATGCCTTTGCGATCGAGCCAGGAGCGCACTTCGATCGCGTCCGCCTCCGCGACGCGCAGCATCTCGGCGTAGAGCGCCGACTGGCTGAGACGCTCTTTGAAGACTCCGGTAGGGTGCAGCAG
>JBOGMR010000016.1:0-11176 GCA_050746825.1 Bryobacteraceae bacterium
GGTCTTGGTTACGCCGTCACGCGTCAGCGAAGAGCCATCGCCAACCAGAATGACTTCACCGGTGCGCCCCTCGATGAACTGGAACTCGATCGACAGCGGCCAGACCTGATGGGGACCGGCGACGTGATAGAGAATGCCGCTGTCTCGCGCGAGGTCCTTGCGCGGGGGATGGGTTGCGTCTCCCCACTTGAACTCAAGGGTGAGGTGGTAGTTTTCGTATTCGCCCTTCGTGACGAAGTAGCCGTACTCGACACCCGAGACGTGGACCATGCCGTCGTGAATCCGGAAGACATGCTCGGGATCGTTATTCAGTCCTTTATCCTTGAGAAAAGTGTCGAAGCCGCTGAGGTCCTTCCCGTTAAACAGACGCGGATCTGCACCGAACCCCGAAGCTGCAACGGCAGCGAACATTAGCAAAACGCGAATTGTTGACATTGATCGTTCCTCTGTTCCAACTACCATTGCAGCCGGCCGTGGACCTGCAACAGACGATTCAGCGCTGCGCTCTGCGTCGTGATGACCCCGAAGTTGGTCGAGAAGGGATTGCGTTCGGGCGGATTCATCTGCGAGCGGTTCTGCAGGTTGATCGCGTCCAAGCGCAACTGCAGGCCCACGCGCTCCTTGATCCTGAACTCGCGTTGCAGACTTGTGTTCCACTGGTTGGTCATGTCCGAGCGAAGACCGTCGATGCGTGTGGGGAAGACGCGCCGATGAAAGGCCGCGGGACCGCGCGCGGCGGTGCGCTCGAATCCGTCGGTGTTGAACCAGCGCGACAGAGTCCGAGTCCCTTTCGTGATGTCTTCCAGATCGCCGTTATAGAAGAGGTTCCCGAAGTCGAGCAGCGGTCCGGGCTGCCACTCGTAGGTCGCGCTCAATTGGAATCCGCCGAGCAAGTGATTCATGACGCCCTCACGCGCCCAGGCGCGTCCCTTGCCGAACGGAAGCTCGTAGACTGCCGTTCCTACGAGACGATGCGGACGCGTATTGTTGCTGTCGCGCCAGGCCGGAGCTGCATCAAACTCGTCGTGGAAATAGTCGGCTGCGCGAATGTGCAAGCGGGTGTAGCCGGCGTTGAAGCTCATGCCGCGCGAGAACCGGCGCTCCACGGTGATCTGCAGTTCATGCGTTTTTACTTCGCCATCCGAGGCGGCGCTGTTCGTCAAAACATTCATCTGCGGGAACGGTCTTAGGAGCGACGACTTGCGAATGGTCGTGCTGGTGAAGAAACCCTGTGTCGCCATGTCCTGATAGATTAACGGCTGCGATGACTGCAGCGCCGCGAAATTCCGGATGTTGAAGGGATTCGCCACATTGCTGTTGAGATTGTTCGCGACCGTGTCGTTGCGCACTTGACCGCCCGCCCAGAACCGCTCCGGCAGTGGCGACAGGGAACGCGCGATTCGGACGCGATCCGAGCGCGACCCGGCGTACGCCACATCGATCACCATGTGCGTGCCGAATTGACGCTGCAGGCTGACGCGCCAGCGCTGCTGCCGTGCGTGTTCGCGATGAAAGTCGAGAAAGCTCCAACCGCGGCCGGCGCGCGCCATCAAGCCGAGCCCGCCGCGCACCGGAACGTCGAAACGCGTCCCGTCTTCCCGCACGGGAAATGGGTCGGTCAGTGGAGAGATGCCGTTTTGCGGATTGCCCGCTCGCCAGTTGACTCCGAAGTCCGTCGTCAACACCGTGTTCGTCGATCGGCTGAAGCCGGTCTGGTCCGGACCCTCGTTGAGCACGTTTAACGTGTCGTAGAACAGACCGTAGCCGCCGCGCAGGACGGTTCTTGTGTTGAGCTGATAGGCCGCAGCCGCCCGCGGCAGCCACATCAGAGCACTATCCCACAGTCGCCGGCTGACTCCGCCTACACCCGGATAGAGGCTGCCCCCGAGCACGGAAAAGCTCGACGCGGCCAGCTCCGGAACGGGACTGCGCGCATACGCCGCCTGCGCTGCGTCGGTGATCGGCAGCTTCGCTGCCGCGTCGAAGTCGCCGATCACACGGTTGTAGCGTTCGGTGGCGCCGTTCTCGTACTCCAGGCGCAGTCCGAGATTGAGCGTCAGCCTCGGCGTCAGGCGCCAATTGTCCTGCACGTATCCGGCCTGGTAGGGCGTATGCGTCGCATAGGTATCGTTCGTGGCGATGCTGATGCCGTCCGGCAGACCCATCATGAAAGCGGCCCAGCTCAGGCCGAGATCGCCCGCCGGCGTGAAGGTGTCGTCGTTCCGGCGCGTGTAAGCGTTGGAGAAACTGAAAACGCCGGAACTGTTGCCGCCGCCTCCGCCGGTGCGGAAGTGCTGCCGCGAGTCGAATCCTGCCCGCACGCTGTGCTTGCCGCGCACATGCGACAGGTCGGCCTTGCCGGTGAGGATACGGTAGTGGATGAACGCCGGCACCCCGCGCCCGACGGTCTGATACCCGGAAAAGTTCATCTGTGGCAGGATCGGCTGGTCGCCTCGGGTGTCGAGGTAAGCGGGAAGGCCGACGTCGGAAGGCTTGAACTGGAACGGCGCCGTGATCTTGTTGCCATCGCGAAAGTCGTTGCCGGCGACGGCGAAGTCGAGGACAGTAGATGGCGAAACAGTCCAGACCCAATCGACGGTGGCGCCGACGTTCCACCGGCTGAGGCCGCTGGTGTGCAGCCCGCGCGCCGATTCGTAGGTCCAGTCGCCCCGGTCTTCGTTGTAGTCGTTCCAGCTCCAGCGTCCAAAGAACCGGTGGCTGGCGGAGTGGTGATAATCGACGCGGTTGGCCAGTGCGTCGTACTTGAAGTTGAGCGGCGTCGCCACCGCGACGTAGTTGTTCACCGGCTCGCGGCGCGGGTCTGCCGGATCGCTGTTGGGATTCGGCAGCAGCTTCACGTAGGAGTTGTAAGCTGGATTGACCGTGCGCGACGGCGGAAGGATATTACCCGCAAACGGATCGCGGATGAAGTTGCCCGGACGCGCCGGATCCGGCCGTACGCTCAGCGGATCGTGAATCTGGTAGCGGCGCGCATCGACGCTTAACAACTGCGAGAAGTCACCGCGCCGGTTGGCGAGCGTCGGAATCGTCCGGTTGATAGCGGTCGGCTCTTCCGAGCGGATGTCCTTGAAACCGTTGTAGCTGAAAAAGAAGAACAGCTTGTTCTTCCCGTTATAGATCTTCGGCAGCACGATCGGGCCGCCGATCGTCGCCGCGTAGTTGTGCTCGTGACCCGAGGGCTGCTTGTCTTCCGAGCGCAGCTTTTGCGCGAGCGCCGTGTTCCCGCTCGCCTCCGCCGCTGCGATGTTGCGATAGTAGAGCTGTTTGACGAAGAAGGGCGTGCCGTTCCAGCGCTGCTGCCAGTGCTCTTCGGTGACGGTGCCATGCAGGCTGTTCATGCCCGCCTTGGTCATCATGAAGACGCTCGCGCCGGTGGTGTGGCCGATTGACGCGTCGAAGTTCGACGTCTCCACTTTGAACTCCTGCACCGTGTCGGCATGCGGCATGTACGCCGTTCGCCGGCTCGGCCCGTCGTTCGGCACGCCGTCGATGGCCCACTCGTTGCCGCCGACGTTGCCGGCCGTCGAATAGTCGGAGTTGCCGATGTTCGAGTGAAGTCCGAGCCAGTTGTTCACGCCGCTTGTCTGGATGCCGGGCGTCAGTTTCACCAGCACCGTTGCGTTGGAACCGATGACCGGAATGTTCATCAGGGTGCGATTGTCCATGACCCGCCCTGACGAGACGGTGCTGGTCTCAAGCATGGGCGCTTCCGCCGAGACCGTCACTGTTTCGGCAAGCGCGCCCAACTGCATCTCGAGGTTGATCTCCAGGCGCGTGCTTACCGTGAGTACGATGCCGCTACGAACCAGCTTGCGGAAACCCGCGGCGTCTGCCGACACCTGGTAGTTGCCCGGCAACAGAAGGTTCGCTTCGTAGTAGCCGGTTTCGTTCGATTTCAGTTGGCTCGAGGCGCCGGTGTCCGGGTTGGTCACTGTCACCGACGCGCCCGAGATCGTGGTGCCTTGCGGATCGAGAACGCGCCCGGAGATCATGCCCCGGGTTTCCTGGGCATAAAGCAGCGCAGAGGAGAGGTAAAGCCAGACAAGCAGTCGCATAAGATCCGACCTCCCTGGTACCGGAAGCATATCACTTTGGACTCTTCAGCCCAAAGGCTCCGTAGGTAGGCCCCGTTGCTGGGAACGCCTCTCGCGCACAAGCGTCTTCTGTACTAGACTACGAGCTGACAGGGATGGCTTAGCCAAAAGGCCCAAAGGTTTCACTCGAACGGAGAGACCGTCAGTAATCCAGGATCGGGAGGAAAGAGATGCGGACCCTTTGCCGGATCGTCGCGATCTGCACACTCGCCTGCTTCGGCTTGCAGGCCCAAGTGAACAAGAGCAACCTTACCGGGATCGTGAAGGACACAACCGGCGCTGTGGTTTCGGGCGTGTCCATGCGATTCACCAATCTCAACACTGGCGCGGCCCGCAGTGAAACGACCGACACAGGCGGCTTCTATCGTTTCACGCTGATCGACTTCGGCCGATACCGGTTGGAGGCGGAAGCACGAGGCTTCAAGAAGTTCGCGAGAGACGGCATCGAGCTGAATACCGGCGAGACCACCACGGTAGACATCACGTTGCAGGTCGGAGAGCTAACCGAGTTGGTAACGGTCACGGGCGAGTCTCCACTGCTCCGCACGGAAACCGCCACGAACGGCACCACCGTGAATACGCAGGTGCTCAACGAGCTCCCGCTGATTGGACGCAATCCGTACGTGTTTCTTACGCTTTCGCCGGGGATTCAGTACACCGGCGATCCCGGCGCTTTGAACCCGTGGGACGTGTTTGGTCCTTCGGACTTCGCGTCATCGGGCGCGGAAGCGCGGTCTGAGTTCCTGCTGGACGGCATTCCGAATATGCGCATCGACGTGGTCAGTCTGAGCCCGTCGCCGGACGCGGTGCAGGAGATGCGCGTGCAGACCAACGCGTACGACGCCGAATACGGCCACTCGGGCGCCGCTTTCGTGAACGTCTCGACTCGCGGCGGCGCCAACACCGAACACGGCTCGGTTTACTGGTACCATCGCAACGACAACCTCAACGCAAATTCCTTTTTCAACAACCGCAGTGGACAGGCCAAAAGCGAGAACAAGCAGAACACCTATGGAGGATCCCTGAGCGGCCCGGTTCGAATTCCGAAACTGTACCGCGGTGTGGACCGGACTCACTACTTCGTCAATTTCGAAGGCACGCAGATTCGAGGCGCCGGGTTCGCGCGCGCGGTCGTGCCCGCTGAGCCGGAGCGGCGTGGCGACTTTTCCCAGACACGCGACCTGCAGGGCCGCCCGTTCACCATTTACGACCCCGCTACCACGACCGCGCAAGGAACAGGCTTTGTGCGGTCGGCCTTTGCCGGGAACCTCGTCCCCGCGTCACGCTTCGATGCGGTTGCTGTGAGCGCTCTCAAGTTTTATCCGATTCCGAACCTCGCTCCAACTTCCACCAATCGGCAGAACTTTATCAATTCCCAAACCGGCGGGCGCAAATGGGCCTCGGCGGCGGCGCGAGTCGATCACCAGCTTTCCCCCACGCACAGCCTGTTCTTCCGCTATGGCTGGAACCACAGGCTGGATCCGTCCACAGCCTTCTATGGTCAGGAATGCTGCAGGCCGGCCGGCAATCCCACAAGCGGGCAGGATGAGTTCGAGCGCGGCAACATCGGCGCCGCCGCCGGCTACACTTGGGTCGTGTCGCCGCGCACCGTGGCGGATTTTCGCCTCGGCTTCAGCCGTTACTTCGAGGCCAATCTCATGTACGGCGAGGGATTCGATATCGCCAAGCTGGGCTTCCCGTCGCAGTTCGCCAGTGCTTTGGCCTTCGCGACATTCCCCCGGTTTGAGATGAGCGGCGATGTCGAGAACCTGGGCGCCGGACGAACTTCCTCGCGCCAGTTAATCAACCAGTACAACCCGTTGGTCAATTTCCATCACACCTTCAATCGCCATGCCGTGAAGTACGGCTTCCGCTACCAGCTCGCTCAATCCAACTCCTTCGGCCCGAACCGCTCCGGCGGATTCTTCCGCTTTGATCGTGTATTCACTCAGGGTCCCGACCCCACTCGCACAACGCTGAACTCGGGTCATGACTTCGCCTCGTTCCTGCTCGGCACTCCCTCACGCGGCTACGTCGATATCAACGCCAACCCGGCGCTGCAGAACACTTATATGTCGTGGTACCTGCAGGACGATTGGAAGGTCACCCAGCGGCTCACTCTGAATCTCGGCCTTCGCTTCGAGCATGAAGGCCCCGCGACGGATCGCTTCAATCGAGGAGTGGCCGGGTTTGACACCACGGTGCAAAGTCCGGTCGCCCAGCGGGCTCAGGCGAACTACGCCGCCAACCGGATTCCAGAGCTTGCGTCGCTGCCTGGCGCTGGAGGTGTGCGGTTCCTGGCTGTCGATAAAACGCCGCGCGGTCACCTGGATATGCCTGGCCTCACGTTTGCGCCGCGGATCGGATACGCGTATCGGGTAACCAAGTGGATGGTCGCGCGCGGTGGGTGGGGCATATTTTTCGTGCCGAACAACATCTCCAACTACCGGCTGGATGGATTCAGTCTCGCCACACAGATGGTGACATCGCTTGATGGCAACCTCACGCCGTTCAATCGCCTTGTGAATCCGTTCCCGAACGGGCTGGTGCAGCCTCCCGGCGCTTCGGCGGGACTGCTCACCGCCGTCGGGCAAAACGTAACTGGGGGCATCAGCACGCCTGGGGACTTCCTGCCGGATTTTCGCCATGGACTGAACCAGCAATATTCGCAGGCCTTTCAGTTCGTGCTGCCCGGGCAGTTGTCGATCGAGGCCGCCTACGTTGGCACGCACTCGCAGCGGCTGACCATCAACCGGACCGGCAATCAGTATTCCGATCAGTTCCTGGACCTGCGAACGCGGCTCAACGCCCAGGCGCCCAACCCGTACTTCGGAGTGATCTCGGATCCGACCAGCGCGCTGTCACAGCGCACCACCACGGTCGCTCAGCTTCTGCGGCCTTATCCGCATTTCCTGGGCGTGACCTTCGCGAACAATCCATACGGCCGCGGCCGTTACGACTCGTTGCAGCTTCAGATCTCGAAACGAATGTCCGCCGGGCTGTACTTCGGCGCCTCGTATACCGCCTCTAAATTCATGGAGGCGACGGCGTATCTCAACGCCAATGACGCGAAACCGGCAAAGGTGATCTCGAACTCCGATCGTCCACAGCGCCTGGTCCTCCACGGTCTCTATGAGCTGCCGTTCGGAAAAGGCAAGAGACTTTTGAGCTCCCCCAACCCGGTGGTCAGCCGGGTTGTGGGTGGATGGCAAATGAACTGGGTCGTCACGTTCCAGAGCGGACCAGCGCTGGTCTTTGGCGATCCCGGAGCCGACCGCACCGAAAGGTCGGAGAACAACCCGAAGAGCGTGGATCAGTGGTTCGATCGCGCGCAGTTTGTTCCCCGCGAGCCGTTTACTCTCCGCGCCCTTTCCACCAACATCGCCGATCTGCGCGCTCAGGGAATCCGCAAGTGGGACTTGACGATCCAGAAGAGCATCGCGATCACCGAAAGGGTGAACTTCAAGTTCCAGACCGAGTTCTACAACGCGTTCAACACGCCGCACTTCGCCGCGCCCAATACAACCGTTACCAGCACCAGCTTCAGCCGGATTACAGGCACGTTCCTTGGTCCGCGGAATCTCCAGATGGCGGCGCGTGTGACGTTCTAACCTGGTTCTCTGACCGCTTAGCGGGCTGCCGTGCCCAGCACGGAAAAAAGTTGTCTGCGGACCGTGGCCACCGGCCTGACAAGCTCTCGATGGCTCAAATCCTTGGCACTCTTCGGCGGTTCATCGCTCATCGCGTCCGCGATCACCGGAGACTCGGCTGGCGGCGCGATCGCGAACATTCAGGACCGCATTCCTTCAAAGAACTTTCGTGGGCTGAGACTAGAGAGCGAGCCGGGTGTGATCCTACGCCGGCTGGCACATCCGGCCAACATGTTAATGCCGGCCGCGCCGCCGATGTGCATCCATTTGCGACGCGTCACGTCAGTTCACCACGCTCCGAGTCTAGCCGATTCGTTACAGGCACGGATGCCAAATGACGGCGAACTTGAATTGCAAGCAATCACGTTCAGGATCAGTTCGGTCCCGGATTACTGCGGACGCCTCACTTCGGCGCCATGGGCGTCGCTCCGGGCTGCGTGTGGGAAAGATCGAATTTCCCTTGATTGGAATTCGTCCCCTCGTATTCCAATTGGTTATATTTGTCCTTGTACTTCAGGAAAACAGTCTTACCCTTGATGCTGACAGGCACCGGCCACGAAACGATATTCGTCACTGTGATCGGCTGGGCCGGATCGCGACCGAAAATGTAAACGGCCTCGAAGCCTCCCCTGTTTGAAAATGCCAGCCGTGACCCCCGGCCGGTGATGGCCTGCTCAATCGGCACATACTCGAAACCGAGGAAGCGGCGGTCCGGATAGCGGGTGCGGATGATCGAGCTCTGCTGTGCAGGCTGGCCGGGTTTGGGTTCGGCCCCGCCTCCCTTGAACGGCCACAGCCGCATCAAGCAAAGCAAGCGTCCGCTCAACGCGTGCCAGATATTCTCCATCGCCGCGCGCTGCACCCCCTCCGCGCGCTCGTCGAGAAGGGCAAGAATTCCCGCGGGGCCGTCCACGCCGCCGACTTTCAAATCGTTGAGCTTCACCTGCTCCCAGGTTCCCTCTTGAATCCAGTACGACCACATGGCGTAACAATAATCGTGAGGCGAAGGGCGCTCGCCGAAATTGCATGTGCAGGGCACGGCGCAGGTACACGCTTCCGTCAACTGTCCCTTGATGTGCCAAGGTCTGGCCGGCGGTTTCTGCTGCGCAAACACAACCGTCGACACCGCCACGATTCCAACCAACAATTCGAGGCGCGTGGGGAGAGTCATTTTTGCGGCGGCGTGGATTCCACGATCTTCTTGACGATGGCCCAATTCCCGCCGAGTGGGAACACCGCGCTCACCTGTCCGGTCCGGAGCCGATCGAGCTCCGCGCGAATTTCCTTTCGAAGCTCAGAAGGCCGGGCTCTAAAACGGCCCCCGCTTGACGCGTTCGAATCGATAGAATTCCGCGCGGCCAATTCCGTGAAGTCTTCCCCTGCTGCTACCCTTCTCCGCAGCTCTTCCGCTTCCTGTTTGGTGCGCACGATCACGATCTGATTTTCACCCACACCCTCGCCTGGCTCCATCAACTGGCTGATTTGCTGCCTGGTTTCGATCGCCAAGGGATCTTGGGCGCCGAGCTTCGCCTCAAAGATCGCCAGAGCCTTCCGGTACGTCCCCATAGCCTGCTCGCGCTTCCCGCGCGCGCGGTCGAGTGCCGCCAGGTTCATCAGAGTAGACGCCACCTCGGGATGGTCCCGCCCGAAGGTCGCTTCCTCCATGGCCGCGGCGCGCTGGTAGAGGGATTCGGCTGCATCGAAACTGCCCTGACGGCTGCGAAGCAAGGCAAGGTTGCTCAGTGCCACGGCCGCATAAGCATCGGAACCAGCGGACTTCTCCCATACCTCCAGAGCCTTGCTAATCCAGCTCTCCGCCTCTTTGTATTTCCCTTGATGCAAATAGAGGAAGCCCAGGTTGTTCCACACTTCGGCTGCGAGCGGATGCCCGCTTCCAAACGCCTTCTCTCGGATCTCGAGCGAGCTGCGGTAGAGAGGCTCGGCTTGCGCGTATCGGCCCTGCTCGAGATAAACCCCCGCCAGATTGTACAGAACGGTGGCGAGCCTGGTGTCGTCGGGTCGAACCAGCACCCGGTAGACTTCTCGAGAACGCTCGAAGAGCTCCTGCGCGCGTTGAAGCTCACCCTGCGCGTACGCCAACGATCCAAGGTCGTTCAAACCGGCCGCGACGTCGAAATCCAGCGAACTACCATGTTCCTCCAGCAGGGACAGGGCTTCGGCCGTCGCTCTTTCGGCTTCTTGATAGAGGCCTTGGCGCTGGTAGTCAACCGCCTTTCCGGCAACTTCTCTGATGCGGTTTGCGTCTGCGCGGAGGCATGCGCTCCCCAAGAGCGCGAGGAGCACCAGGCCGGCGAGCCTGCGGGGACAGGTCATCGGCCATCGCCTCACCACGTCAGCCGGCCGGTCAACTGCAGAATGCGAGGGGAGCTGGCTGACGTCTGGTTAAGGATAATTCCCGTGGTCGCGTTTGGCACGTTCGTGCCCGGCATGTTGAACACATTGAAGAAGTCGATATTGAACCGGAGAAACATTCCTTCTCTGAGCGGCATCGACTTGAATGCCGAAGCGTTCATCGACCAGAGCATGGGACCGAGCACGAACTGCTGCTGCATTGGATGCAGGCCGGGATTGTGGTCAACCCTCTGTGACACGCCGTTTTTCAGAGGCACAAACACGATATTAGGATCGGGGGAGAGTGGATCGGGATTGAGGGGCGTCTGAAATGGCCTGTAGCTGTCCGGAACGCCCATCACTCCGTTGGGCAGTCCTGTTCTCGCATCCACACTGTTGATCCGATTGGATGGAATGTAGCCGTTGTAATAGAGCCATCCGTCGTAACAGATGCCGCTCCGGCAGTCCTGGATCGGATATTTCTTGCCGTACACTTCGACGTTTCTGAGAGTACCCCACATGTTGGCCGGAAGCTGGAAGTACCGGCTTCGCACAGTCCCGTTGCCGGCAATCTGCCATCCGCCGATCATCTGGTTCACCAGGCCGCGGCTCGCGCGGCCCAACGGCTTGCCTCGGCCGAAGGGCAGATCTACGATCCAGTTCCAGTTCACGCGGTGCTTCGGAATGTCGGTGTCGCGCCGGTAATTGAGGAGGCGGTTGCGAGCCTGCTGATCGGTCGGGACGGCGCCGGGGAGATACAAGTTCGTCTCTCGCAAAATGTCATCGGCCCACCCGTTGCCCCCCGCGCGCAGCGCGTTGCTCATCGTGTAGAAAACCTGGAACGCGTAACCCTTCGAATACCGGTGCTGCACTTCGGCGACGAAGCTATTGTCGTTGGACCAGCCGGTCTTTTGATACTGCCAGATCGTACCGAAGACTTCGCGGTCGAAATTCCGCGTCGCCACGTTGGCAAACTCTCCGGTAGGAAGCGGCAGGCCGGTGGTAACGTACCAGACATACGCGTTGGGCGCATCATTGTAAGAGTAGTATTGGGCCAAC
>JBOGMR010000017.1:0-4362 GCA_050746825.1 Bryobacteraceae bacterium
CAAATCTTACGCCGGGCTTCTCAGAGGCATTTCCGCGTCGTCGAGTCGGTTGTTTTATCTGTCACAGGATTCGCGAACGCCACCGGACGTCTGGACGCTGCCGGTCACTGCGGGAATTCCGCGTAGAATCACCGCAGCGAATCCCGAGCTCGCCGCGTATCGGTTCCCGGGTTCCCGGCTGGTGGAGTGGCGCAGTTCGGACGGCACTCTGTTACGCGGAGGCCTGCTGCTCCCCGCAGATTGCCAAGACGGCGGGCGCCCGTGCCCGCTCGTGGTCAACGTCTATGCGGGGATGGACTTATCGAACTCTGTGAACGTGTTCGGATTCAGCGCCCATCGGATCGACAATCTTCAATTGCTCGCTACTCGGGGGTATGCGGTTTTTTTGCCCGACATCCCAACCCATCGAGGGACCGTGATGAGTGATGCCTTCAAAGCGGTGATGCCCGGGATTCAGAAGCTCGTCGATCTGGGGTTTGCCGATAGCGAGCGAATCGGCGTATTCGGGCAGGACTTGGGCGGCTACACGGCGCTTTCTCTAGTGGCCCAGACCACCCGCTTCAAGGCCGCGGTGATGCGGGGCGGCTTCGCAGATCCGCTGGCGGCCTATGGCGGAATGGGCAGACGCGGCGATGACCAGGCCGCAGTCGTCGAGCAAGGTCTGTTGAAGCTTCATGGCACGCCGTGGGAACAGCCGATGCGTTACTTCGACAACTCAGCATTCCTGCGATTGGATCGTGTGCAAACTCCGCTGTTGATCATCCATGGAGAGGAGGACGAAGTCAGGTATCCCTTTCTGGCGGATCAGGTTTTTGTCGGGCTGAGGCGCCTGGGAAGAAAAGTCGAATACGCAAAGTACGGGGGCGAATCGCACTACGAGGGGAATTGGAGCTACGCGAACCAAGTGGACTATTTGCAGAGGCTGATCGGCTGGTTCGACACGCACTTGAAGGCGCTTTCCGCGGCCGGTGGCGCGGTTTCTCCTTCTCGCTGAACCGGAGCACATTCACGTTCAGCCGCGTTGCCCGAGCGCCGGGCCCGCGCCCTGAATTCGCCAGCGGAACGGGAGGAGGCGAAGTCGCCGATCAGCTTTTCGAAGCACGCGCGGCCCCATCTCAGGTAAGCCGCCATCACCAGCCCGGCGTCGGTGGTAGCGCCCGCCGCCGAAGCGCCGAGTTGAGCGATCAGGTCCCGGCGGTTGTCAAGCCGTCCGTCCCAGGTCAGCGCATGGCCGTACCGCGACACCAACGGCTGCGTTTCCTGCCGTGACTCCTTGGTGGTGTGGAAAGCACGGTAGACCATGCCCAGCGGACCACCGCGGTACTCGACGCAACCGTCCGGCCCGCGCAGTTCAAGACGCAGCGCCAGGCGCGCCAGCAGGTCCGGGTCAACTGGCCGTCCGTCGAAGTTGTAAACTCCCGCTTGCGCGCTCATAGTCTGTCCAGCACCAAATAGGTCTCCTGAACAGCCGACTGGTCATTGACCACGTGGCCGTCCACTTCCACCCAGGCGTGTCCTTGAAAAGGCATTCTCCGCGCCGCGATTACCAACTCAGCCGGCACCCCGGCGCGGCGCAACAAAAACGTCGCGACGGCGGAGCGCTGGAGACAGAGGGCGTGCTTGAGGTACCACGTACAAGCGCGATCGACGGCCGTACAAATCAGCGATACGGCTTCATCCACCGGCTTGCGGTCCGCCACGGGGCAGTTGCGAACTTTACGATACAGCCTGGGGAAGCCCCCGAGTTTCAGGACCACATCCACCGTAACCAGTGCGAACCACGCTCTCAGCGCGAGCCAGAGCGGCACACGCGAAAACACCGGAAGACGCAGCACAGTGGGAGACGTCATCTCGATACTCCTAACTCGCCAGCAGCTTGCGCCGGGCGAGTTCGCTCAGGAACTCGTCCACGTCGGCGGCGATTTGCGCGCATTCGACATCGCAGAATTCGATGGAGAGGTCGTGTATGATCTGGGAGCGCGATCTGCCTTGCGAGAGCGCTGTCCAGATGCGCGATCCGAGCGGGTTCAGGCTGAAGCACATGCCGTGGTCGACGTCCAGCAGAACCGCGCCGTCGTCGTTGGCGGTCATTCGGACACTGCCGGACAGGGCCAAAGGGGCTTTCGCCCGGGCGCCCAAGGGAAATATCGTAGTCTGAGCCATGTTTCTTCCCTGTTTAAAGTGAATATTGAACCAGTTTTTGCAAAAATATCAACAGTTGATCTGCTGCATGGGCAGGCCACCCAACAGCGGGTCCGCCTGCAGGTGGCGGAACCGGTGCGGCGTGACCTGATACCAGCGGCGGAAATCGCGGTTGAAATTGCTGACCTGGGAGTACCCCACGTCGAACGCGACATCCGCAAGGGTGCGCGTATCGTCGGCGAGCAGACGCGCAGCGTGACGCATTCTGACGGCCCGCAGATGCTGGCGGAACAGCATCCCTGTGGCGCGGGAGAAGCGTTTGCAGAGTGCGGACAGCGACGGCGAAGGGAGCGGGTGGCAGAGAGCGTGCCAGCCCAGATGCGGTTCGCCGTGCCGGCGCTCGATCTCGATGAGCGCACTCACAACCAGCGGGTCATGGATCTGCCGCACGTAAGGGCGCGCAGCAGACCAGGAAGAGAGTGGAAGACAATTCAATTTCATATCGGGTTCCCGTAAAGTTGCCTGACATTAAAATCGTTTTCGCTTCAAACATCGGTCGCTCAAAATGACGTGGAGGGTTCGGGCGCCAGGGACGCAACCGAGCCGTCCAGGCCGGTTGGGTCGGATCGGTCGAGGCGCCAGAGCTGCGGATACAGCTCGCCCCGATTCAATAACTGCTCGTGCGTCCCTTGCTCCGCCACGCGGCCGGCGCGCAGCACGATCACACGGTCGGCCCACTGAGCCGCCGCCAGGCGGTGACTGATAATGAGGAACGTTTGACGACGGCGCGTCCCGGCGAGCGCGTCGAGCACGGCCTGCTCGGTCGCGGCATCGAGCGCCGAGGTGGCTTCGTCGAGAATCAGGATCGGGCGCTGCTGCAGGATCGCGCGCGCCAGCGCCACCCGCTGCCGTTCACCGCCCGACAGGCCGGTACCGCGCGGCCCCAACGGATGATCCCAGCCCAGCGGAAGCCGCGCGATCACCGGCAGCACTTGCGCAATCCGCGCCGCTTCCTCCAGTTCGCGCGCGCCGGCTTTGGGATTACCGCAAAGAATGTTGTCGCGAACGGTCCCGTGAAATAGCATCGGGTCCTGCGGCACCAGCGAGATGACCGAGCGAAGGCTCGCGATGCGCAGGTCCCGAACGTCGCTCCCATTGAGTGAGACGGACCCTCCGCCCGCGTCGTAAAGCCGCGTGATCAGTTTGGCTATCGTGCTTTTGCCGCTGCCGCTGGACCCCGCGAGAGCTACCCTTTCGCCGGGCCTCAGCTCGAGGTTGACTTCATTGAGCACTTTGGATCGAGGCCGGTACCCGAAGGCGACGCCGCTCAACCGGATCTGGTACGCGCCCGCGGCCTGCACCGGCGCCGCGCCTTCGCGGTCTTGCACGGACGGCACGACATCGAGAATTTCCATGATGCGCCGGATGCTCGCGCCCACGCGCTGGAACCGCGAATAGAGTTCGACCGCTCCGCTCAGCGGTTCGAACAGGCGCGTCAGATAGCTGTAGAAGGCCACCAGTCCGCCGATCGAAAGCGAGCCCGCCATCACCTGCCAACCGCCAAAGCCCAGCACGAGGGTCATCCCGGCGGCCAGGACGAGCGTCGTGTATAAGCTGAAGTGAAGTTCGCTCATCCTCTGGGTGAACCTGGCCCGCACCACCGTGGCTGCCAGCCTGGCGAACTCCCGCGATTCCGGTTTTTCGCGCGAGAGCAACTGAATTTGCGACATGCCGGAAAGCGTCTCCTGCAAAAAGTTGCTGAGGCCGGCCGCATCGCGCTGGACGGCGTCGGAGGATTTTTGGAGCCGCCCGCGGTAGTGGCCGCGCAGCAGGATGAATACAGGCAGCAGCGGCAACACGGCACAGGTCAGCCTCCAGTCCAGCACGAGCATCCCTGCCGTGATCAGCGTGGTCATCAGAACCATCCGCAGCGACGCCGGAAACACGACGCCGCCAAATTCGCCCACCTGATCCACGTCCTGCTCGAGCCGGAACATGGTCCCGCCGATCGGAGTCTGCTCGTGGTAATCGGCGCTCAACCGCTGCAGATGATCGAGCATCGAGAGGCGGATTCGAAATAACATTCGTTGTACCGCCCGAAACGTCAATAAATTCCCCGCCCACTGGAACACTAACCGCAGCACGTACGAAATAAAATAGCCCGTCACCGCGACGGCCGCCAGCCGCCAGTTGCGCGCCGGCAGCACGTCGTCGATGAGC
>JBOGMR010000018.1:0-4117 GCA_050746825.1 Bryobacteraceae bacterium
GAGAAGGAGCCGCTGATGGCACGCCGCATGCTGCACGTGGCCTCAGGGGTTTTCCGCCGTCATGCACGACTTCATTCTCGACTTCCGCCACAGCCTGCGCCTGCTGGCACGCAATCCCGGCTTTGCCGCAACGGCCGTCGCGGCGCTGGCTCTCGGTATTGGCGCGAATACCGCCGTGTTCAGCGTCGTCTATGGAACTCTGCTGCGGCCGCTTCCCTACCGCGACCCCGACCGCCTCGTCTTCGTCTGGGAGCACGTGAAGAAGTTCGGTCTCGAACGCAACACTCCGGCTCCCGGCAATTACGCCGGCTGGAGGGAGCAGAATCGCGTCTTCGAAAATCTCGGCGCGTACGCGTACGGTCCGTTTTTCGACTTCACCCTGACCGACGACAATCCCGAGCATCTCGAGGCCGCCCTGGTGACCGCCGACCTGTTCCCGGTTCTCGGCGTCTCTCCCGCGCTCGGCCGCAACTTCCTGCCCGATGAGGACCGCGCGGGCGCACGCAAGGTCATCCTAATCAGCGACGCGCTATGGAGGCGCCGTTTTGCGGCCGATCCCAATATCGTGGGCCGATCCATCGCTGTCAATAGCGAGGTTCACACCGTGGTTGGCGTGATGCCGCCACGCTTCGGCTATCCCCTCACCCAGACCAACGCCTGGTTCCCCATACGGTTCAGCAACGCGGACCTGCAGAATCGGAATTCTCACTTTTTGCATATCCTCGCGCGCCTCAAGCCGGGCGTCACGCTGAAGCAGGCCTCGGCGGAGATGAGCACCATCGCGCAGCGGCTCGAAACGGACTATCCGCAGACGAACAGCGGCATTGGCGCAGTCGTGGTTCCGATGAAGGAGCAGTTGTCGGGAGACATCCGGCCCGCTCTCGTTGTGCTCCTGGCGGCTGTCGGATTCGTGCTCCTGATTGCGTGCGCCAATGTGGCGAACCTGCTCCTCGCCCGAGCCACAGGGCGGCAACGGGAAATGGCGATTCGCGCGGCGCTCGGAGCCGGAAGGAAGCGGCTCGTCCGCCAGATGCTCACCGAAAGCCTAGCGCTCGGCATTGCCGGCGGGACGCTGGGAATTCTGGCCGGCGCTTGGGGCGTGGAACTCCTTTTGCTCCTGGTCCCCAAAACGCTCCTGTTGGGCGTTGTGCCCACCACTGTTTCTGGCGGCGTCAACGGTCCCGTGCTGCTGTTCTCGACGGCTATCGCGATTGCGAGCGGAATCCTGTTCGGACTCGCGCCTGCGTTATCCATCTCTCAACTGGAACTGAGCGGCTCTTTGAAAGAGGGCTCGCGTGGAGCAGGCGCCGGCGCTGCACGGCTGCGTATCCGAAACGCTCTGGTGGTTACCGAAGTCGCGCTGGCGCTGGTGCTGCTAGCGGGTGCGGGACTCATGACGAAGAGCTTCGTGCGCCTCACGGGCGTCGATCCCGGCTTCGATGCCAACCACGTGCTCACTGCGACCCTGTCGATGCGCGGGGCCCAGTACGACAAACCGGAAATCCGGCATGCCGCGTACAAGGAACTGCTGCGGCGCGTGGAATCGATTCCAGGCGTCGAGTCTGCGGGCGTGATTAACTTGCTTCCACTCACTCTCAGGGGAGGTTCGGGAGCATTCCATGTCGAAGGGACGGCGGAACCGAATCCCGGCCAGGAGCCGCTCGCCAACCAGCGAACCATCAGTCCCAATTACCATCGCGCGATGCGCATACCTCTGCGCGCCGGCCGCTTCATCGACGACCGGGACTCCGCGACCGCACCACTCGTCGCGGTCGTCAACGAAACCATGGTGCGCCGGTATTTCCCCGGCGGCGATGCTCTCGGCAAACGTATCCGGATGGGGCGCGCCAGCCGCTACTCGCAATGGATTCAGGTTGTCGGCATCACCGGCGATGTGCGGCAGTACGCGCTGGACACCGATCCCAACCCGGAGATTTATTTCTCCCACCAACAGTACAACTTCGGCCGGCCGCGCTGGCTCGTCGTACGCTCCTCCACGCCGCCCCCCGGTCTGGCTGCCGCCGTGCGCAGCGAGATTCGCGCAGTTGAGCCAACCGAGCCGGTCGACAACGTGCAAACGTTGAACGCTATCCTCGGTGAGTCGGTCGCTCTGCCGAAGATCGAGATGGTCTTGCTGGGAAGTTTCAGCTTCATGGCCGTGGCGCTCGCCTGCATCGGCATCTACGGCGTGATGTCTTACCTGGTCGCGCAGCGCACCGCGGAGATCGGAATCCGCGTTGCGCTCGGCGCTACGCGCGGCAGCGTGCTGCGTCTGGTGATCTTACAAGGCGCGCGCCTGGTGGGCATTGGAGTCGCGGCAGGTCTGGCGGCCTCACTGGGGCTCGCGAGTCTGCTGTCGAAATTGCTCTTCCAGGTGAAGCCTTCGGACCCGGCCACCGCAGTTTCGGTTTCACTCCTGATCGCCGCTGTGGCGATGGCGGCGTGTGCCGTTCCAGCCTGGCGCGCCACTCGCGTCGATCCGATCAACGCGCTCCGTCACGAATAGCGTTCGCGCAGAAATGCGAGCATCGCCGCAGCCGCGCGGCCGCGGTGACTCACGGCGAGCTTGCGATCGGGCGCTGCTTCGCCGAAGGTGCAGCCAAACGGCGGGTAGAAGAAGTGCGGATCGTAGCCGAATCCGAAGGCGCCGCGCGGTTCGTCGACGATCACGCCTTCGACTTCGCCGCGGAACGTTACCACCGGCTGTCCTGGAATCGCGAGCGCGATCGCGCAAACGTACCGCGCGCGACGATCGGCTACCCCGCGCAGGCGCTCGATGAGCATGCGGTTGTTGTCCCGATCGGAAGCTCCCTCACCCGCGAAGCGCGCCGAACGCACACCGGGGTTGCCGCCCAGAGCGTCAACCTCGAGCCCTGAATCTTCAACCAAGAGGGGTCCGGGAGCGTGCAGGCGATAGTAGAGCGCTTTCTGGACGGCGTTTTCCTCGAAGGTGGCGCCGGTCTCTAAGGGCGGCGCGACGCCGGCGAGCGGCGTCAACTCCCACTGACCAGGGTTGGCGTGGTCAGCCGACAGCTTGAATTCACGAAGCTTTCCTGGATTACTCGACGCGCAGTACAACTTCACGCGCTTTCGACCGCCCTCTTCTGCACCACGAGCAGATCCCGAATACCGCAGCGAGCGAGCGCGATCATCGCGTGTGCCTGTTCATCGTTGAACGGTGTGTTCTCGGCAGTAGCCTGAAGCTCGACAAAGCCGCCCGAGCCGGTCATGACGACATTCATATCGACATCCGCGCGCGAGTCTTCGTCGTAGCACAGATCGAGCATCGGTCTCCCGCCGACAATCCCCACGCTGGTCGCCGACACGTAGTCCTTGAGCGGAGACTTCTTCAGCACGCCGAATTTGACGAGTTGATCGAGCGCAAGTGCCAGCGCGACGCAGGCCCCCGTGATCGCCGCCGTCCGTGTGCCGCCGTCGGCCTGGATCACGTCGCAATCCATAGTGATGCTGCGCTCGCCGAGCAGGTCGAGATCGACTACCGAACGCAGCGAGCGTCCGATCAGCCGCTGAATCTCGTGGGTGCGGCCCGATGGCCTGCCCCTGGTGATCTCTCGCGGCGTACGCTGTGCCGTAGCGCGCGGAAGCATCGAGTATTCGGCGGTCACCCAGCCTTTCCCTCTGTTACGCAGAAAAGGCGGCACGGATTCCTCGATCGACGCGGTGCACAGCACGCGCGTGTTGCCCACCGTGATCAGCGCGGAGCCCTCCGCAGTCACCAGGTATCCGGTTTGAATGTCGACCGGACGCATCTGGTCCGGCATACGCCCATCGCTTCGTTTCATCCGCTTGAACTCATCACAAAGTAAAGGAACAGCATCAGCAACACGACCCCCGAGATCAGCAGGATGAGGCAAGGCACGCCGGATTGCTTGGCGGACGACTTCGCTTTGCCACCTACCGGCTTAAACTTGGCCATAGCTATCCGGGGCTTGCCGTAGGCGCGGGTCTCATCAAGCTGATGGTAGCATCAGGGATCGCACGTTCTCTCAGCAGCGCGCCGCCGCGCGGCGAAAGAAATCTTCCAGCACCGCCATCGATTTCTCGCTCAGATCTTTCACCACCAGCGCCACCACATGCCGGCCCCGCTCTTCGAGCG
>JBOGMR010000019.1:0-6362 GCA_050746825.1 Bryobacteraceae bacterium
GGTATAGGGAGAAGTCGCGATTCACGATTCAGAAAGGAGGCTACCCCACGTGGACTCCGCTCGTGATCGCCGACGGCAAGATGTTCCTGCGCGAGCAGGACAATTTGTATTGCTACAACATTCGCGCACGGTAACGTGTTGCCGGAGCTTTGCGCCTGGCGGGGCGGGCGGGGAAGCCGCCGCGGCCCATGCGGCCGCCCCACATCACTGTCCCGGCGCCGCGATTTCAATCACGCGCTTCGATGCCGGTGCGGTAACAAACGCCGACACCAGACTTTCGTTTCCGGCCGCGTCAACAGCCTTCACGCCGAACACCACGTCGTCGATCGAAACGCTTTCCATCAAGTACTCGCGCACATTCCCGGCGAAGAATTCCTTCTCCCAATACGGAGCCCTGGTTGAGCGCATCACGATGGAATAGCCGGCGAGGTCCGGGGCGGGGAATTCGTCGGTCCACCTCAACTGCGCAGCGTAGCCTGACCTGCCGCGGCCGAGGTTGGGGAGCACTCGTCCTCGCAGGCGACCCGTGCGCGGCTCGCGCGTTGTGGACGGCGTCTTCGGCGCCAGGGCGAGCGTCGCCAACGCGGCGCCATTGATCTTGGTCACCATCGTCGTGTAGGCCGGAGACGAATTCGCGAACGTATCGGACAACGAATGCTGGTTGCGGTAGAACTCGGCCGGCGTCGTGAAGCGTACAGCGGCGAAGCCTTCCTGATTGAAAGGCGTATGATCGCCGCCGCGCCCAAAGCGGTCATGGCGGAAGACCAGGTCCACCGTCATCGCGGGCAGATAGCGCTCGCCGGCCTCCTTGATGTAGCGGGCGAGCTGGCGTGACGGCGAGTCGGCGGGGTCTTCGGAGAACACACGCACCGACCGCGACAGGCTGCGGCCGTCGCCTGAAACATCGTTGCCGATGATGTCGTTGTTGAGCACCGCCTCAATCTGCCCTCGATCGCGCGCGGCTTGCGCGGCGTAAAGCGTGCTGCCGAGCAGCCCCTGCTCTTCACCCGCGAACGCGACGAAGACGACGGTCTTGTCGAATTCATACTGGCTCATGACGCGCGCCAGTTCCATCACCGCCGCAGTTCCGCTCGCGTCGTCGCTCACGCCCGGGGCGCTCTGCCCGGCGTTGGCAGCGGCATCCATTCCCGGCGGGTCGGCGGCTGCTTCTTCCGGACTGCGCCGGTTCAACCGCAGCGAGTCGTAGTGGCCCGAGATGATCACCTGCCGCTCAGGCTGCAGCTTTCCAGGAAGCACGGCCACCACGTTCGCCAGCTCGACGTCGCGCGAGATCCGCTGCTGCCGTTTGATGTTGTACGTGTCCAGCCGCACTTCGAGGCGCGGGCTGTAGCTGCGGAACTGCTCATAGATCCAGCGGCGAGCCGCGCCGATTCCGCGCGCCGGATGGTCAGTCGCGCTGAACGTGTGGCGCGTCTCGAAGCTTTCGAGCTTCTTCATGATTTCGGCGATGCGATCCTGACTCACCTCGCCCACGACCTTGCTTACCGCCGGGTTTTGTGACTTGATCGGCGGCTGCGCGGCGGGCGTCTTGCCGGCGTCGACGATCATCGCGAGCAGCCGAAAGAATTCCTCATTCGAGACGGCGTTGGGCTGGTCCGTATTGACGCGGTGCACTACCACCAGATCCATCGATGGCATCACCACGATGAAGTGCCCGCCGGCGCCGCGTGCAGAATATGAATCCGGGCTGACCCACCACATGTAGCCGTAGCGTGCGCCCTTGCTCGACAAGCTGGCGTCGGAATACCCGGTGGTGCTCTCGCGGATCCAGTCGCGCGGCACGATCTGCTTTCCCCGCCACTGTCCGTGGCGCAGGAACAGCAGGCCGATGCGCGCCATGTCACGCGCCGTCATGCGGAAAGGATACGCGCGATGGATCGAATCGGCGCCGGTGAGATATTCGCCGTCAGCGGGCGTGAAGTCTTCCATTTCGAGCGGCTGCGCGATGCGGCGCTGGAACTCTTCGAAGATTTTGGTATTGGTTTTTCGTTCGAAGATCGTGCCGAGGGCGTTGAAGTCCCAGTTGTTGTAATACCAGAAGGCGCCGGTAGCGTGACTGCCGCGTGCGGGCCGCATCTCCTTCATGCGAAGCGTTTCATAGAGCGCGGGATGATAGATGCCCGATCGCGCTTTCAATAGGTCGGCGACCGTCGCCTTCTTTTCTTCGGCCGTCAGGACCGGCGCGTTGTCATCGATGCCGAGATCGGCCAGCGTCTCCCTCAGCTCGATGTGTCCCTCGGCGACGTGGATTCCATACATCGCCGAAAGAAAACTCTTGCGGATCGAGTGCACGTTAAACTTGCGCGACGTTTCGCCCCACTCGTCGACGACAGCCCCGTTCTGCACAATCATGACGGCGGCGGTCTTGAGCGACTCGGAATATTTGCGTGCGGCCTGCAACTTTTCCGGCGACCAGACGATGGAGCGGTGGCGTTCCCAGGATTTCGCAGGATAACGGGTTTCAGCCGCGACGCTGGCGCAAAAAAAAGCGGCGAAGACAACGAAGACTAACGAGCGAGTGTGGTTCCGCATGGGTGATGCTGAACATTGTATATCGGGCTTCGGGTATGTAATCGAGGGTTCGTGTTAACTGGCCAGGCGTCCAGACGAGTCTGGACGTGGCAGGCACAAAGTGCCCGCGCCACGTTACTCGCTGCGCAGCGACTTTGCCGGATCGACGTCGAGCGCCGCGCAAGCGGGCGCCCAGTGCGCGATGGCGGCCACGAAGGCGATCGTCGCAGCGAGTGTCAATTGCGCCGAGATGGACGCGACGGGTGATTTGCGGAGGACACGGAACGAGTAGCGGACGTCGCTGGGAAGCATAACGGCGCCGGTCGAACGCGGTTAGCCGCGCCGGCCACGCAGTGGGCGCCTCAGCCGCAATTCTTTCAATGACATTGTTCGCACTTATGGTACGACGCGGCGCTTCTTCCGTCCTGCACGCACCAGTTCCGGCTCGTAGATCGAGAACTGCAGCTTCCGTTCCGAAGTGTCGACGCGGTCGAGGCACACCTTCACGCGCAGACCAATCGAAAACTCGCGCCGGGTTCGCTCGCCAATGATCTTGCGGACGTTTTCGTGGAACATGTAGCGGTCGCCTGGCAGCGAATCGATCGGCGTCAACCCCTCGATGAACAGGTCTTCGAGCTCCACGAACAGCCCGAACCGCGTGGCGCTGATGACCATGGCGTCGAACACTTCGCCCACGCGCTGCTCCATGAAGCGCGCCTTTTTCCATTCCACCAGCTCTCGCTCCGCTTCGGCTGCGCGCCGCTCCGACTGCGAACATTCGATGGCAATGGCGCTGAGCTCGGCCTCGGCCATCGGCTCGCGGCGGTCGAGCAGCGCCCCGAGCTGGCGGTGCACCAGCAGGTCCGGGTAGCGGCGGATTGGTGAGGTGAAATGGGTGTAGGTCTTCGCCGCCAGCGCGAAGTGACCTTCGTTCGCGGTGCTGTAGCGCGCCTGCTTCAGGGACCGGAGCATCAGGTAGTTCAAAATGCGCTCCTCGGGTTTGCCTTCGAGCTTGGCGACGAGCTTCTGATAATGATGCGGCGTGATTTTCACCGAATCCTCAGGGATGTCGGCCTCGCGGCGGGCTTTGCCGCCGTCGCGGCGCCGCGTGCTGTAGACATGGCGGCGAACGGGAATCGCGCCCACGCCGAGCGAATAGCCAAACTGCCGGGCGGCTTCCTCGAATTCGAGCACGCGCTTGGGATCCGGCTTTTCGTGAATCCTGTAAATCGAGGGGAGACCGGCCTCCTCGATATAACCAGCCACCGCCTCGTTGGCCGCGAGCATGAATTCCTCGATAAGGCGATGCGCGATGTTCCGCGGCGATCGCGCGACGCCGGTCATCGCGCCCCATTGGTCGAACTCGATGAGCGGCTCGGGCAAGTCGAAGTCGATCGATCCCCGGCGCACTCGCTTGCGGTTCAGAATCTGCGCCAATTCCTGCATCAACTCGAAGCGCTTCATCAGCGGCTCATACCGCGTGCGCAGGCCGCCGTCGCCTTCGAGCAGGAGGTGGACGCCGGTGTACGTCATCCGCTCGCGGCTCCTGATGACGCCGCGTGTGAACTCCTGTTTCACCACTTCACCGCGCGCGTCGATTTCGAGCAGCGCTGACATCACCAGCCGGTCCACTTGCGGATTGAGCGAGCAGATATTGGTCGACAGCTCGTACGGCAGCATCGGCGCCGCGCGATCCGGAAAGTAGACGCTGGTTCCGCGCAGCCGCGCTTCACGGTCGATGGGTGAGCCCGGAATGACATAGTGACTCACATCGGCGATGTGGACATGGAGCGCGAAGCGGCCCCCGCTGAGCTTTTCAACCCAAACGGCGTCGTCGAAGTCGCGCGCCGTTTCGCCGTCGATGGTCACGATGTCGAACGAACGGAAATCGCGCCGGCCCTCGACCTCAGCCGGCGCGATAACCATTGGCGTGTCCTTCGCCTGCTCCAAAACTGCCGGCGGGAACCGGTGCGGCAGCCGGTGCTTACGGATCATGATTTCGACGTCGACGCCGAAGTCGTCGGGCCTTCCCAGAATCTCGACGACGCGCCCCACAGCGTTCCCGCCCCGTTCGGCGTACTCGATCAACTCGACATTCACGATGAAGCCTTCGAGCTCGCTCGCGTTCGAAACCTCGATGACTTTGGTCCCTATACGGTCCGCTTGACTCGCCTTCGGAGGGACTTCGAGACCCTCGGGGATCTCGATCCATGCGCGAATGCGCTCGTCGTGCGGCACGACGAAGCAGCCGCGCCGGGTTAAACGGAACTCCCCGACTACGGCTGTGTACGCGCGCTTGAGAATCTTGACGATCTTGCCCTCCGCGCGTCCGGAGCGATCGAGCCGGCTGATGCGCACTAGCACACGGTCGCCGTGCATGGCCCGCTCCGCGTCTTCGGCCGGAATATAGATGTCGCCCTGGATACGCTCCATCGGCCGGTCCGGAATCAGAAAGGCGTACCCGTCGCGGTGCACGCTCAGCCTGCCCACGCCAAATTCCTGCGAGCGCGACGCGGCCACATAGTGATCCGGGCGGACCTCAATCACGTCACCCCGCTCCACCAGCCGCTCGACGGCGCGTTCGATTTCTGTCCGGGACACTCCCTTCGACCCCAGCTCGCGAACGAGTTGCTTCAGATTTGCCCGGCCGTGCGGAAGCTTGAGAATGTGTTCGAGCAGCGCAGCCTCGGTCATAACAGATAATCCTACTCCACGCTTTCCGCCCTCAGTTCGTCACATAATGTAGCAATGCGACGCTTCGGGCTGTCGTTACTGGTGGTTGGCACGCTGGGGGCCGAATCGCGTTACGCGCGAATCGGAGAAATCGAAGGAAAGGCCGAGGTTCAGCTCCACGCCACCGCGCCGCGCGTTGATGCCGTGCGCAATCTTACGCTCACCGAAGGCGCCCGGTTCAGCACGGGCTCGCAGTCCCGTCTGGAGGTCGAGCTTGACAACGGCGGCGTGCTGCGCCTGACCGCGGATTCTCAGGCCGAGCTCGCCGACTACACACGCCTCTCGACGGGCCAACGAATCACGCACATCGCGCTTGACCGCGGCGCTGCGTATTTCACCGATGAGCCCGGCTGGCGCGACGCCATCGTTCTTTCCTCGTCCGGCGCCCAAGTCACGCTGATGCGCGGCAGCCGTGTGCGTGTGGAAAACGACGGAGTGTCGAGCAACTTCGCGGTGATCGAAGGAGCGGTGCGGCTGGCGACGCCATCGGCGGAATTCGATGTCCTGGCGGGTAGCCTGGTGCGCTTGAGCGCCGCGAGTCCGGACAGATTCCGCATCGAGCGCGAAATTCCGGAGCTTGAATCCGACTCCTGGAGCCGCGAGCGTGACAAGTCGCTCATCGGCGGAGTTTCGGTGCACCACGTGCCAGGTGTTCGCTACGGGGTGCGCGACCTGGATGTCCACGGCATCTGGATCGATACCCAGGAATACGGGTCGGCGTGGAAGCCGAAGGCCGCCGAGGACTGGGCGCCGTTCCGGGAAGGAAAGTGGCTTTGGTACGAGGGCCTGGGATACACGTGGTTGGCCGCGGAGCCGTGGGGCTGGCTGCCCTACCATTATGGGCGGTGGATGCTCCAGCCTTCGATCGGCTGGATCTGGACGCCGCCGCGCAAGCCAGTCTTCAAACCGGGCGACGTCTATTGGCTGCGTGGCGCCGGCTTCGCGGGTTGGGGACCGCTGGCGCCTGACGAAGTATGGAACGCGACGGGCCCGCCGCAGCTCTTCGTGAATGCGCACACCACGTACGCGAAGTTCGCCGGCGGCGCATCCGAAATCGATCCGCGCGGATTCACGGCCCGTCCGAAAGACCCTCTGGT
>JBOGMR010000020.1:0-5200 GCA_050746825.1 Bryobacteraceae bacterium
GGCCGACGTAGTGGTGGTGTAGGCGGGAACCGAACCGTCCGGATTGACCGTGCCCGGCGTTCCGTAGTTGCTGGACCGGAGCCCGCTGTTCCCGGCGACGACCCTATGAACAAAAACGTTCAGGTCCGAATTCACGCAGACCGGTGCGGGCGGGCTCGGCGCGCAGGTGGCCGGATCCACATGCAGGATCTGCGAGAAGATAATCACACCATCGCCGCCACCGGTACGATCAAAATTCATTCCAATCGCGAGACGCTCGAGCAGTTGCTGGTTCTTCTTCAAAGTGAAATCAATACCTTTTGCATACATGTGTCCCGCATCGCGGTTAATCTGGGTCGCCTGCAGCGCCCTGCCGAGAGTCAGACCGCCCCAGGCCAGTCCAAAAAACAGGGGCGCGATCACTAACCAAACGACCAGCGCGAATTCGATCAACACATTGCCGCGTTGCCGGTTATGGTTTCCTATCACATTGGCCTCCTAGGGGGCGGGATAGATGTCATCTTCCGGGGGCTCCATGCGGTCTGAGGACCGCGCGGAGATGCTCAGGACGTTCGTGGCTCGACCGGTCATTGCAAATCCGGCCTGCAGCGGCGCCATCCATGACCACTGGAAGTTGCTAATGGTCACTTCGACTACGTTTTTCGAGCTGTTTGCGCCGGCCCCGGTTACTTCAGTCAAGGTCAGGTTGCCGTCGGCATCCTCGCCGGGCTGGTAGAATTTGACATCGATCTTGGCCAAGCCCGTCGCTCCGGGCAGAAAACCCATCGCGTTCTGCTGCACAATCTGCTTGGTGCACGCTGTTACCCCTCCGCACCCCGCAATCGTCCGGTTCGTGATCGCAAAACGTACCCCTTCCCTCACCGCGTGTTTGAACGTATTCTGGATAAAGAACACCATCGAAAAGTCGATGATCGCGAACATCAACGCCATGAACGGCACGAAGATGAAAACGGATTCAAGCATCACGTCCCCCCTCTGGTACCGGCGCCCTGGACTGACTGGCTTCGTCATAGGCCTAAAGCTCCTCATTTCCGATCACTAACCCCGATCAACAGAGCACCAGATGCTCGGTGATCGATCATAGTTTGGACCCTATGCTAGTGTACTAGACGTACTGAGAGGTAAGTTTCTTTACAGACTATGTCCCCCTCTTTTGGGACATGCTATACTGTCTGCACAGTAGCTCATACAAGACGGTGAAACACGTAGCTTCTTTACACTTAGGCGGTCACAGAGCGGTGGAGAAAGCGTCGGAGGAGCCTCAACGGTCACTGGGGGAAGACCTGAGGAAACTGGAGCAGGAGGTGGTGGAGCTGTACGATGAGCACTCAACCGGCCTTTTCCGTTACGCGCTTGTAATCACTCGAAGCCGTGAATTGGCCCAGGACGCCGTCCAGGAGGCATTCCTCCGGTACTTCTTGAATCGCCGCGACGGAACTAAGATCCAGAGTAGCAAAGCTTGGCTTTTCAGAGTGTTACAGAACTACTTGGTCGACCGTTTGAGGCACGGGGGCGCCAAGGATGAGGTGGGAATAGGGGAGGCGGTGCATTTTGCCGACCGGAGGGAGAATCCGGAATCCCACTGCCTCGCCAATGAGCTGGAGGCAGAACTCTCCAACGTACTAGCACCACGCGAACTTCAGTGTATGAAGCTCAAGGTGGAAGGGTTGAGCTATAACGTTCTGGGGATCAGTTCCGGTACGGTTGGCGCGCTGCTGACGCGCGCGGTCAGTAAGCTCAGGAAGTCCTTGGGAAACAAGCGCGAGCAGGAGTGACCTGATGCCGTTCTCGCTCAAATGGACGCAAGGGCATCCGAAAGAGCGGGAGTTGGTGGCGTTCGTCGATGGAGAGTTGCGTCCAGCCCGGCGGAAAGCGATCTTCGCACATCTGACGTCGTGTGACGGCTGCTCGCAGGAACTCAGGCTGATCCAGCAGGCAGAGAACCTGATCCGGGAGGCGGGAGCCGGCAGCGAAGGTGGGACTCGAGAAGCTGCCAAACGACTTCAGAGCTTGATTGCCGCCCATCGAAGTAGCCTCGGACAGAGCGTCCGCGAGCAGGTGGGAAATCTGCTGGGAGCCAAGCTGGCAGAAACCGCAGAGCGAGCCGCTTGTACCAGCTCAAGCGCCGCACACGGACTGTCCGCCGTCGACAGAGAACTCCAGACCTTCCTCGGGCGTCGTGCCGCTGGCGAGCTGAAATCGCGGCTCGCTGCAGACGAGCCGGACCAAGACAAGGCGTCCGAACCTGTAGAATAAGAAGCAGACCGCATGATCCAAGAAGGCCGGAAGGCCACCGCGAAGCAGTTCTTCGCGCGCCAGGGCGTCCTGTCCAAGTGGCATCCCCAGTACGAATTCCGCGCGGGACAGCTCGAGATGGCGACCGCTGTCGAGGCCGCGCTGGCTGATCGCCGTCACCTGATCGTCGAGGCGGGCACCGGCACGGGAAAAACGCTGGCGTACCTGGTGCCGGCGGTCTTGTCGGGACGCCGTGTGATTATCTCGACCGGCACCAAGAGTCTCCAGGAGCAGCTTTTCTACAAGGACGTGCCGTTTCTCCAGCAGCACTTCACGCGCCCGCTGGAAGTCTGCTACATGAAGGGCCGCAACAACTACGCCTGCCGCCAGAAAATTTACGATGCCGACAAGCAGTTGCTGCTCTCGGGCCTGGAGGAAGTTGCGGATTTCCAGGTGATCCGCGAATGGGAGAAGACGACCGGGTTCGGCGATCGCGCCGAGATCCGCACATTGCCTGAGAACAGCAGCGCGTGGGCCAAGGTCGACGCGCGGCGCGAGATGTGCAGCGGAACGGCCTGCCAGCAGTTCTCGCGCTGCTTCATCACGCTGATGCAGCAGAGGGCGCAGGAAAGCGACCTCATCATCGTCAATCATCACCTGTTCTTCGCAGACCTCGCCATCAAGAGCCAGCAGGGCGCGGGCATCATTCCCGAGTACGACGCTGTGATCTTCGACGAAGCGCACGAGCTCGAAGATGTGGCGGGCCAGTATTTCGGCGTAGCCGTCAGCAACTACCGGTTTCAGGAGCTGACGCGCGACATCGGCGCGGTGGCGCGCCTGAAGCAATTCGGATCGGCCGAGCTCGATCGCGTGCTGAGCCGCGTCAACGAAGTCGCCGAGCGGTTTTTCGGCGTGCTGCCGATGGTGGAAGGCCGCGCCGGATTCGCGGGGCGCCGGGCGTTCTTCGAGCAGCACGAAGAGCTGCACCGCGACGTCCGCCTGGCGCTCGACCTGGCCGGCGCGCAGTTGAAGCTTTTGAAGGATCCGCCCGAAGACGTGATCCCGCTCACGCGCCGCTTGGGGGAACTGTCTTCCGCTATCGGGTTTCTGACCGAGACCGAGGATCCTACCTTCGTCTATTGGCTGGAGCGTAGAGGCCGCGGCTGTTTTCTGCAGGCCACGCCCATCAACATCGCCCCGATTCTTGGGGATCTGCTGTTCAACGCGGTCGACACCGTAGTGCTCACCTCGGCGACGCTCGCGGTGGGCCGCACCTTCGACTACACGCAAAGGCAGTTGGGAGTCGAGCGGGCGCGCACGCTGATTGTTCCCGGCCATTTCGATTATGAGAAGCAGGCGCTGTTCTACGTGCCGCAGCATCTTCCGGACCCGCGCACCGGCGCCTTCCCGAAGCTGGCTGCCGAGGAGGTGGTCAAGCTCCTGCAGCTCAGCCGCGGCCGCGCCTTCGTGCTGTTCACCAGCTACCAGCAGATGCGGCTTATGTACGATCGGGTCTCGCTCGATATCGACTATCCGACGCTACTCCAGGGAACGGGCCCGCGCAGCGCGCTGCTCGATGAATTCCGCAACACGCCCAACTGCGTCCTGTTTGCGACTGCGTCGTTCTGGCAGGGAGTGGACGTGCCGGGCGAGCAGTTAAGCTGCGTGATCATCGACCGGCTTCCGTTCGCGGTTCCGAGCGATCCGGTGATCGAGGCGCGCATTCGCGCGATTCGCGAAAGCGGGGGAAATCCGTTTTACGACTACCAGATTCCTCAGGCGGCCATCGCGCTCAAACAAGGCTTCGGACGTCTGGTGCGGACACGCAACGATCGCGGCGTGCTGGTTCTGTTGGACAATAGAATTACGCGCCAGCGCTACGGGCAGGTGTTTTTTGACAGCTTACCGGATTACGGATTCACACTGGACGTTCGCGCCGTCGAGCGGTTTTTTCGCTGACATGGGGCAGGTCTCCGGCCGCCCAGGGAGATTCAATGTTTGAAGTTTCGGTCGAGGAGACATTCGCAGCGGGCCACGCGCTGCGCGGCTACAAGGGCAAGTGCGAGAACGTACACGGTCACAACTACCGCGTCCAGATTACGCTGGAGGGGCCGGAACTGGATCCGATCGGACTGCTGGTCGACTTCGTCGACGTCAAGAAACGGATCCGTGGGGTGATCGAATACCTCGACCACCGGTTCATCAACGACCTCGCGCCTTTTGACGTGCTGAATCCGTCTGCGGAGAACCTTGCCAAATACTTCTACGAACGCATCGGCGCAACCCTCGACGCGCGCGTGCGAATTGCTCAGGTGAAGATCTGGGAAACCGATGTGACGAGCGCGACCTACCGTCCTTGACGAACCGGCTCAGCGGCCAAAGTAGGCGGCGTTGCGGGCTGTGAATTCCGACCACTTCTCGGGAAGATCGTCCAGCGCGAAGATGGCCGACACGGGGCAGACCGGGACACAAGCGCCGCAGTCGATGCACTCGACCGGATCGATGTAAAGCATTTCTTCGGTGGCGTGCTTCGGGTCGTCTTTTTTGGGGTGGATGCAGTCCACCGGGCAGGCGTCAACGCACGCTGTGTCCTTTGTGCCGATGCAGGGTTCCGCGATCACGTATGCCATGTGTTTGTCCTTAAGATTTCGCCTTCGTTTGCAGGTAAGAAACGATTTTATAGCACAGATGACGGGGCAAACACAATCGGTTGTAGGGCAGGTCTCCGGCCTGCCCGGACAAGGTGCGCGACATAAGAGTGGTCGCACGGCGGATCGGTCCGAGGCGCGACCTGTAACTGAGCCGCGAGCGTGAGCGAGCGGTTGGCGCGCCTCACAACACGTCCCCCAGGAAAACCGCCAGAGGCTTGCCTTGCTCCTCGACCACATAGCGGATCGCCTCACGAACATCCTGATCCTTCCACAGCCATCGCGTGCTTCCGTGACGTGCCCATCGCCTCCGGCCT
>JBOGMR010000021.1:0-4298 GCA_050746825.1 Bryobacteraceae bacterium
GGTTTTCACTTCGTTTTAAGAACAAGGCCCTGAGTCTGAAATGGCTGTAGCTGTGGAGCGGACAATCGGAGGGCTCCCTTGCCTTGGAACCTCCGCAGATCCAAGCGGCATTCTGCGGACTCCCGGAAGGAGGTCTATGCAAATCCTACACCGCTTTTCTGGCTCGATCCAGCGATATTCTGAAGAGGTTTCATCCCGATCTGTACCGGCCGGATCACTGCCCTCAGTGTGAAGCACATCGTCCTCTGAGGGCCCACGGCTTTTACACGCGCACGCTGGTGATATCACCTTTGACGGCACGCTCCGCGTCCGGAGATACCTCTGCGGCTGTTGCCGGCGCACGGTATCGCGGCTGCCCGAGTTTGCCTTGCCGTATCTGCGCTTCGGGATCGTCACCATCGCCATGTTCCTGGTGGCCCCGATTCTCCTCGGTCTCACACTGAAGGCGGCGGCCGAAGCCGCCAAGTTAGCGAAGACGCCTGCCTGGACTGCCTGCGCCGGCAGCTCTCTGCTTGTCGATCTGATATTGTTTCTTCAACTGCGACTCTCCTTTCTATGAACCGTTTGCCGGAGCCTGTCACGGCTGGCGAGAGTCGCGGTTTCAACTAAATTCCGGGCATCCTCTTAACCTGCCGTCGCGAAATACTTCTTCCCCCTGCCGACTGGCACCTCATAGGAGTTGAGAATGTCCAGCACGTGCGGCTGATCGAACGGCATGAAGCTCTTGGCTTCCGCAAAGTTGTAGTAGTCCTGCGGAGCAGCGGTGCCGCCCTGGCCGAAGACCTGGCGGACCTTCCGCTTGTGGAGTAAATAAGTGAAGGCGCGCGTTTCGCTTCGAGTCTCGGCCAGATGCCGCACCTTACTTCACAGCGATTGCAAACCCCGCCTCGTCGCGCGTGCGCCCAACTCTCAGCCTCATCTCTACACTCGGCCCCGGCGTCACACCCAACGGCACAACGGCGGTCACTTGTAGCACGCCGTCCGCGGGCGACACGGTGGACAGCACCTCTGCATCCACGCCTCCAATCGTCACTGTGACTGGCACAGGATCCACGCCCACTCCGGTCGCGAAAATCCGGACCGGCGAACCTCGCGCGGCGGCGTTGGTTGGACCGTTCGGAGAGCCGTCCTCGTTCAGTACCGGGATAAATATCGACGGCGCGACGGCCACAACAGGCACTCCCCACGCAGCCGAACGCACGCCCGCGTACTCTACCTCAATCGTGGTCGTCTCCCGGCCTGCGGCTTCACGTGGCACTATCGCATTGACTTGATTGACCGACGCGTACAAGACTTGCGCCGGTTCGCCGTCGAAAAGCACGAGCACACTGTCACGCGCGACCGCCTCCAGCGGCCCGAGCGGAAATCCGTAGATTGTGATGATCTCGTTGGGCGCCACCGCGCCTCGCGCCTGCGACGCCGCGTTCACAACGGCGCCAATCAGCGGCGGGCCGAAGGGCCTCGATGTGATTTTTCCCAAGATCCTCAGAGTGACCGGCACCTCAACCGATCCACTCGCGGCCGTGATCGTCACCTGGCCGCGATAAGAGCCCGGCAAAAGGCTCGCCGCGCCCGCACCCACACTCAACGTTTTCGGCGTCAGGAACACGTTGCCCAGAGGCTCTGGCGTTTCTACAAGCATCCAGTTCCCCGCGGTTGACGCCGAAGCTGCGAACTCAACAGGTATGGGGCCAGTCTCAACTCTCAGCGTTTGCCCTTGCCCACTTGCCCGGTCAACTGTAAAGCTCAGACTCGCGGGGCTGACCCGGAGGGCAGGTGGCGGCCCGCTCCAGACGATGAGTGTCACAGGAACCGTAGCGGGCTTCGTCGCGCGCATCGAGTTCAGCGTGATTGTTCCCCGGTAGGTTCCATCGGACAGACCGGCGGGATTCGCGCTGACTTCAACCCCGAATCCGGCCCCCGGTCTTGCATCCAGCCAGGATCCTCCCGATTCTGTGCTGGCCGAGAATGATAAAGGATTGTGAGCGGGACCGACCCCGAGGATTTGCGGTTTGGGCGTAGCGCCCCCTCTTTGTGCAGAAAGTGTCAGCGTCGGCGGATTGGGAGTGATGTCGAAGCGCAGATCCGAGACGCTCACCTGCACCGGGATGGTCAGCGTGGCCTCCGCGCCGCGTAGAGTCACGACGCCGGAATAATCACCGGCGCGACGATTGCCGGTACGCACTTGGACATACAGAGTAGCTGGCGTTGTTCCAAGATGCGAGTCGACGATGAGCCAGCTCTCCGCGTCGGCACTGAGCGTGACTTCGAAATCGATCGGATTTCCACTGGACGTGATCTCGACTCGCGAACCGAAAGAAATCGAGCGCCCTGAGGTAGCTTCCGATTCCGCGAAAAAGCGGAGACTCGCCGGATTCGCCTTTAGGGCCGGCTTCGCGGTAACGCTGAGCGAAACCGCAACAACAATCGGTTTCAAGCTCGGGTCCAGCAGCGTCAGCGTAATCGTTCCGTGGTACAGGCCTGGAGTCAGCCCAGTTGTCTCCACGCTCACCGTAAGCAGCGTGTTAAAGGGCGGACCGCACAGGAGAGGATTTCTCATCACCACACTCCGAGCCAAAGCAGGTGTGACCAATAGCCACTGCCCCCCGGACGTCGTCTCTGCTGAAACCGAGACGGCGAGGGGCTGGTTGGAGCACACAGCGATCCCCTGTGGGGCTGGAGGGCCAATTCCTGCCTGCCCGTCGAATGAAAGTGATAATGGCGTGACGAACGGTGGGCTCACTGTCGGCTCCACCGGTTCGAAGGGCGTGACGGGTACACCGGTCACGGTATCCGCGTCCCTGCCCACGAGGTTCAGCATCCGGATGGGCTCGGAGGCGGTCACGACAACGCTGAAAGGTGGCGGCCACGACGTCAACTCGGTTCCTGTGCGTAAATACTCGCCCCCCGCCGGAAGCGCGACCGCGATCTCGCCCACCACGGTTTCCCGGTTGCCGAGAGTGCCAAAGGGAGCGATGATTCGAACCGTGAGGTCCACCGCTGTCACATTCGGATTCTGAACCGCGAACGCTTCGACGACCGTGGCGTTGCGATAGCCCTGCAGCGGAAAAATCGGCCGTATCCCCGTCAAATAAGCGGCTGAAGAAGTCCCGACAGGCACGCTGCGCAGCGAACACACGTGCTCAACGCGCTGTGTGTCCGAGTTGCTCGCTATAATGCGCTTGCCGGTCATCTCCGTCGGAGCGCTCAGAGTCAGTTCGATCCGCTCAGCCCCAATGATTCTTACCGACGAGATGCCGGCGCCATCCATTTCGACCCTTGTGGTTGGCATGAATCCTGTGCCTTCAACGGCGACCACCGTACCCGCCGGCAGCACCCCGCCGCCCGGCGTCACGTTACGGATGGAAAGCTCCCCCGCGGCGGTGAATTGCCCCGGCTTGACGGTCACCGAATAATCGTTGCCGTCGGCGTCCTTCCAAAGAGTTGATCCGGTGTTGAACGTCACCGGCACCCTGGTTCCGCGTGTCACACCAGGCAGAACCGGAACCACCACGGTCAACACCGGCAGATCCGGTAACCGCCCAACTCCGCCCCCGATCGACCTGAACCGAACATCGAAGCGCCGGCCCTGCACTTTCGCCGCCCCGAGCACGTCGCCCGTCGCGCTCAGCACGTTGACTGAGATGACCTCCCCGAACACCGTTGGATCGAACTCCATCACAACCCGCCCATCGATCAACGCCAACGGTTTTGCGAGCGAGATCTTGAACTGCGCTGTTCCTCCCGCCGGCGCCGTCTCCGTGGAGACCTGGACATCCAGCGCCTGAGGAAAGGCGCGGACGGCACATATGGTGACAGCTACGGCGAACTGAAAGAATCTCCCCATGTAAGTAAGACTCCGGAGCGCTTCCGAACGCCACGGCTGATTGCTCGCTAGGTCTATTAGTTTAATCGGCAGTTTCAGGGCCACAATCTCGGCGATTCCGGGGAACCTCCTTTTCTGGGTAAAAGCCAACGGTCAACACCCGTACACTTCCTCAGGCGCGGAAACCCGCTCCCGAGCGAACCGGGGAAGCGGTTAAGCTGACCTACTGCCGTCAAAAAAGGACCGGCTCCGTCTGAAATGGCCGGTCGGGCTTGAAGAAGCAGCTCAACACAACATGACGTTGCGCGCTACATAATACGCGAACTTCCGCAAAGACAACCTCCGCTGCGCTGGTAAGTTTAAAAAGGGATGAATATTCTGATGTCATCCAATATGTCGTCCACCCAGCCCGCGATTGAAGGGTCCACCTTAACCCGACTTTCGCAATTCGACGCATTTGGAGCCGAGAAGT
>JBOGMR010000022.1:0-3838 GCA_050746825.1 Bryobacteraceae bacterium
CATCATCAAACGCGCCGAAGCTGAGGCGGCGCAACAGACGCGCCCCTCCGTAAATCGGATCCGGAAAGCCCGGAGAGAAGTCGAAAACTTTGGCACACCGGGGCGCCGCCGCGAAATACATGCGAACGCGAAGGCGGTTGTCGTCGGTCAAGAGGAACGAGAAAAGTTTTACCGCAGCGCCAAATTTCCCAGGACCAAAACCGAAAACATTCGGAATTGGCGCAAATGCAACGAAGGGGTACCCGATCGAAACCTCGTGCGCGATGCCGGGCGCCGGACGTTCGACAATATGCAGAAACTGCGGGCACGGCGAGACGCACGCCGCTTCTTTGAAGCGCTTCCGGTAAGGACCGAAGTCCATCACGAAGTCGTGAATCCCGACGGTCAGCAGAACCCAGTCGAAATCCTTGCCGAGCCTGCGCCAATCGATGCAGCCGGACGCGTCGGTTCCTGCGAAACGCGCGTAGCCGCCGCCGGTCAGCTTGTGCAAACTCTGCTCGATCGTAAAACCTCCCGGATAACCATCCGGATACTTCCAGTTTGCGCGCGGCAGGAACTGGCCGCATACGAAATCTTCGATCTTTTTGAGCGCGCCGGGACCCTCGAGGCGGCCGAAGTCGACGTCCTGGATGCACCCCATCACGCTGGTGCTCTTGCCACTGATTTCGAGCGCGCCGAAAAATCCCTGCGCCTTGTTCGGCACGCGGAACTTTTTCTTCAGGTTGAGATCAAACAGTTTGAGCTTGCCCTCGCGGTCGGAATCGCGGCACCACCGCTCGAGCTGGACTCCGTCGCGGATCGCTTCCTCTGTCTTTTCGATCAGGAATCGCTCCTGCGCAGAGAAGGAGCCCAAAGATTCTGGAGGGATTGCCTGTGAGGCGGCCATAGGCTTAGCGGCCGTTCAAGAGGCCGCTTGATATTGTTAGCGTGAACGGCGGGTTAAGTCAAGGAGCAGAGGGCGTGCGAGACGAGGTTCCGGCGGACTGGTTCGGGTCCCACAGCACTTCGGGCGCGCCGAGCTGCTGAGAAGCCCACCGGCTCCAGACAAAAAACGCGTCGCTCAATCGATTCAGGTATGGGCAAGTTTCCGCCGGCGCGGGCTCGTCGCGAGCGAACGCGACCAGGATTCGCTCGGCGCGACGGCACACCGTGCGGCAGATATGCAGCTCGGTGTTCATCCGGCAGCCGCCCGGCAGCACGAAGGAGCGCAGCGGCGGAAGCCGTTCGTTCATCCGGTCGATTTCCGCTTCGAGTTGCTGAATATCAGCGTCGGTGATGCGCGCCTGCTTGGAATGGACGTCCTCGGGAAGCGTGGCCAGAATCGAGCCGAGGTTGAACAGCTCGTGCTGCACGCGCCGTAGAATCGCGGCGAGTTCTGTGAGCGTGGGATGCGAGGCGGACAGCTCCCCGGCCGAAAGGCAAGCCTGGCCGACGAACGCGTTCAACTCGTCGATCGTGCCGTAGGCTTCGATCCGCAGGGCGTCTTTGGGAAGGCGCTGACCGCCCGCGAGGCTGGTGTCGCCGTGGTCGCCGCGTCGCGTGTAGATGCGGTTCAGGGCGATGCGCGGATCGCTGAATTCCATTTACACCTCCTGGCGGGCCTGGAAGGCCGCCCGCGTTCCTACTCGCGCCCCAGGCGCCACTTCACTCCTGCTACAAAGTTCAGTCGCGGCGAGGGATAGCCGAAAACTTCTTCGTAGCGCCGGTTGAGCGCATTCCGCAAGTTTCCGTATAGCGTGACGCCTCGCGCCACCGAATAGTTTAAATAGATATTGAGGTTCGTGTACCCGGGGTTGCGGAAGAATCCGCTAAAGGCGCCGAAACTGGGTTCGACATCGAGGACCTCGCCGCGGAAGCAGGCGACGAGGCCGCCTGAGACGCGCTTGTGAACCATCGACGCATTCACGGCTCCGGAATTCCGCGGGCGGCGCGGAAGCTCCTGGCCGACTCGATAGTATTGTTGTGCAATTCCCGAAGCCCCGTCGAGCGAGAGGACTTCGGCGCCCAGCCGCGTGTAGTGCCCCGAAACCGACAGAGCACTACTCGGGCGGAAGTGCACGGAGAATTCAGAGCCATGCGCGCGCGAGTTCGCCAGGTTGTCTGTGGTGTACGATCCGAGCCGTGACAGCGATCCGCCGAGCGATACGATCAGGTCGTAATAGCGATTGTAAAAGTATGTCGCATCGAAGGACAGGAGGCGGCCGAGGTGCTGTTCGATTCCAACGTCGAAGCTGAGCGTCCGTTCGGGCTTCAACGCGGGATTATTGGTGAACGCGAGCTCGAAGCCGCCGGGCGGCCGGAAGCCGAGTCCGAAGGAGCCGTGCAATCGTGTGGATGAGGAGAGCCGCCAGGCCGCGCTGGCGCGTGGGTTCACGCGCGCGGTGTTGCGTGCGGCCAGTTCGGGCCGGCCCGACGACGCGCTCGACGGAATGAGCGGGGTCTGAATCGTTTCGGTGCGGAGACCGAGGTCGAGAAACAGGCGCTCGCCGACGCGGACGCGGTTGGAGATGTAGAGGCCCACGTGATCGCGCCGCAGCGGAAAGTTGCGGAAACTGTTGTCGGCGATGAAGGTGTTCTTCACTTCTTCGCGCGACCAGGCCAAGCCGAAAGCCGCGGTGTAGCGGTCGTTCACGTGGAAGGTAGTGCGCGCCTCGGCGGCGCCGCGGAGATCTTTGTTGAAGCTGCCGCCGAACCGGCTCGTGTAGGCATTGTTGTTGAGGAAGAACGAGCCTGTCAACTCCTGGCGCAGGCGTGGCGACGCATCGAGCGCGTAATGAAGCAGGTAAGTCGAGAAGTTGTTTTTGTTGCGGCTGACGCGGTCGAGACCGGTAAAGTTGCCGGCGGGATTCGAGCCGTAAGGACCAGGGACGCCGTTCTCGCTTGCGTTGAACGAGCCGCGGAAGCTGAGGTCCTGGCCGCCGAAGCGCTTTCCCAGATTGATCGCAACGTTCTCGTTGCGATAGCCGGCGTTGGCCACCTCGCCGCCGGTATCGAGGCGGGAAAGATTGACCGCGCCACGGAAGCCGCGCGTGCTGCCCGCAGCGCCGGCCGCAAAACGCCTTGTGGAGAAGCTGCCTCCCTCGGCGAGCACGTCGAACCGCAGCGGGCTTTCTTCAAGCCGCGTGACGAAGTTGACCACACTGCTATTCGCGTAGGGTCCGTACACAGCCGACTGTGCGCCTCGCAGGACTTCGATGCGATCGAGATGATCGGTGGGGAGGTGAGCGAAATCGACAAAGCCGCCCAGCCGCATGTCCACTATGGGGACGCCGTCGACAAGCACCAGGTTGTATTTCGACTCGCCGCCACGCACGAAAAGCGACGTAGTGCCGCCGCGTTGTCCGGTTTGACTCACCGCGACGCCGGGGACCACGCGGAGCAACTCGGCCGCGAAGGCCTCGTTGCGGCGCTCGATCTCTGTACGCGGAATGATCGTGATGCTGGCGCCCTGTTCGGTGACCGGCGTTTCGATGCCGGATGCAGTGACGGTGATTGTATCGGCGATAGCCGCAATCGGAAGCTTGATTTCGAGTGGTCCCTCACGGGCCGGGACCTGGCGCCTTGCAAAGCCTGGCGCCGTTACGATGAGATTGGCGCGCGCCGGGGGCGCGGCTTCGAGTCGAAAGCTGCCTTGCGCGTCAGTCGTTGTGTGAGCAACCGATCCGACTGGGCCCATCAGCACAACACGTGCGCCGGCAACTGCGCCGCCCGACTCATCGAGCACACGGCCTGAATACACTACCGCCCAGAGCGGCAGAGAAACGAAGAGAGAAAGAGACAGCAACTTGTTCATCCGGACTAGCCCTCCGCTAGCGAATTCACCAGGGCTGTGCCGGTC
>JBOGMR010000023.1:0-3028 GCA_050746825.1 Bryobacteraceae bacterium
GAGGCCGACCGCGCGGCCGAGACGGTGCGCGAGAAAATGGAAAGCGCCGCTGCGCTGAAGGTGCCGTTGACGGTCGATGTCGGGATCGCGGCGAACTGGCGCGACGCCAAACCCTAATTGGACTCCCCGGCTCTTGGCTTTGGGCCTTGGGCTCTTGGCCTGACAGGCCGAGGGCCAAAAGCCGAGAGCCTAGCTAGTTTCTGTCGCGAAACGCCTGAAGATCGGCGTGTTCACGACCGGCGCCGGCCCGCAACCGGGTGATTGTATCAATCAGAGGCAGCGAACAACCCGACGCGGTCAGATCGACGGTCCGTTGTCAGCCGGAAGAGGTCCGTGGCGGACACGTCGCCATGACGTGGTGAGAGCGCGCGGCAGGAATGGATCTATGCGGCCGCGGGTCGGCGGCGACGGACGGGTTTCCGGCGCAGCAGTTCGGCGATCACCAGGAGGTTGTTGGCCAGCACCGCGGCGCCCACGAAGAGTTCGAAATGCTCGCGACCCTCGACGAGCGCGCGCTTCATGCCGCGCCCGCGAAACAGCACGGAGATGCGGCCTTCGATGCCGGCGCGGAAGCGCTGCCCGCGCTTGAACGCCCGGCTCTTTTCGAGCGATTCCCGTTCGGGGCTTCGCTTCCCGCCAGACTGCGGGATGCAGGTGAGACTGACACCCGCCCGCTGGCAGGTCTGAAGGTTCGCTTCATTGAAGAAGCCGCGATCGGAGCTGTACAGCTGCGGGGCCGAATCAAAGAGGGCGTGGTGGCGGTCGAGCGACGGTTTGACATGGACTTGGTCGGCGGGGTTTCCACTGAGGACGCGATACTGCGTAATCAACCCCCGCCCACTCTCGGCGAGGAACACTTTATGACCGAACTCCACGGGTTTGAGGACCTTGCCTCGCTTGATCAGATCCGTGTGGGTTTCGAAAATGGAGTAGAGCTTCTCCTCGGTGGGCACCTGCTCGCCGTGAAGGACCCGACGGCGGGCCTGACTGACGACCCGGGTGCCAAGCTCGCAGTGCCGCGCGATCTCAGCGCGGAGCGCGTCGACCGCGACCTGCGTCATGAGGTCGCGACCACGAACGCGCACGGGTCGCGTGACGACCGCCCGGGCCTCCGCGATGACGTGTTCGGTCACCCGGATGAGCGCGCGATAGGTGCGCACCTGCCGACGGCGGCGCTCCGTCGCGGTCATGCGCTGGATCTCGTGCATCCGGCGCCTGGCACACCGCGTGCGGTTCGTGAACGGCCCGACCCCCGCGGGGAGCAGCGTGTCCAGCTTCCGAACGAGGCGAGTCACAACGCGCACCGAATCCCACAGCAGCGTGCTATCGGTGGGATGGTGAATATCCGTCTCGACCACGGTCGTGTCGACCCGCAGCTTCCTGCCATCCTCGAGACCGAGGCTGACCGCCGCGTGGATGACCGCGTCATTGACCGCCTGCAGCGTGTCCGGGGTGAGCCGGGTGAAGGCGCGGTTGAACGCGTCATGTTTCGGCACCCGCTGACCGTTGAACTGCGTGAAATGCCGCAACGTGTAGCCATCCGCGATGCGTTCGCGCAACTCTCGATAGTCCCAGTTCTTCACCCGCATCAGGATCAGCGATCGCAGGACCTGCGGCGCCGTCACGCCCTGCCGCCCCGTCGCCGGTCGCTTGAGGCCCCGCTCCAAGTCCCGCCGCACGCCGTCGACGAGCGACGTGTGCGTGTCGAGGAACGTCGTGATCGCGCGCAGCGCGGGCTCGAGGTGAATACCCTGTCGGATGAACTCGAGATCGGCGAAGCTGACTTGGGGATCGGGTGCCCGGCTCATTTGTTCGCCGCGCGCTGATGCTTGACCGCCCTCGTGTACCGACGGCCGGCCTCGTACAGCAATGCCTGGAGCGCCCGGCCGTTCTCGAGCGAGTGCTGGACCTGCGGGACGAGCTCGTTCGGAATGTAGATGCCGACGCGTCGCCCTTTCACCCGACAGTAGAGCACGTAGCTGGGGTGCTGATCGCCCCGCGCGCAGGCGGCGCAGTGATCGCGCACGCAGGGGCTGCGCCGAAAACTCAGGGACCCCAACGCGGCCGGCCACAGCCCGGCGGCCTGCGCCCGAAACCAGCGCTCGACATCGGTGGGCGATTCAGTCTTCGTGGCCTTGGTGCGCATGTTGTGTATGATCCACGCAGCACACATGCACGTCAAGCGGAAACCGCTAAGCCATCATTCAACAATGGGTTAAATGGTTTCGCGACAGAAACTAGCTAGGGCGGTGAGACATGCGCACACGGCAAGACCCGCACGAACGAGTTGCCCCGGCGGCGCTTGATCCCCTGCGCGCGGAAGCGCGCGCGTACTACGACGCCCGGGTCGCGACGTACGGTGCAACCCCAGCTGGAGTCGACTGGAACTCGGAGGCCTCGCAGACGCTGCGCTTCGAGCAGTTGGCGCGCCTCTGGGAACGGGAGCCGGAGGCCACCGTACTCGACTACGGGTGCGGTTACGGCGCGCTGGCCATCTACATCCGTCAGCGGGGGCACACCGGGTCCTACGTCGGGTTCGATCTCAGCGACGCGATGGTGACAGAAGCACGACGCTGCCTGGCCCCATGGGCCGACTGCCAGGTGACCACCGACCCGGCGGTGCTCGTGCCGGCCGACTACGCGGTGGCCAGCGGCGTGTTCAACGTCAAGCAGGGCATCGACGACGCAGCCTGGCACGCGTACGTGCTCGACGGCCTGGCCCATCTGGCGACCCTCGGCACCAAGGGTTTCGCCTTCAACCTGCTCACCGCGCATTCAGATGCCGAGAAGCGGCGGGCCGACCTGTACTACGCCGATCCATTCGCCCTGTTCGACCACTGTCGGCGAACCTACTCCCAGCGCGTCGCGCTCCTGCACGACTACCCGCTCTACGAGTTCACCATCCTCGTGCGACGATGACGTGATGCTGCCGTTCAACAAGCCATACCTTACTGGACGCGAGTTCACCTACATGCCTTGTGGGCGCAGTTGGAAGACGCAGCCGCGATTACCGCGAAGCGGCTGGCAC
>JBOGMR010000024.1:0-16949 GCA_050746825.1 Bryobacteraceae bacterium
AACATGCCGCCCCTGCCGGCCAGGATGCGGTTCTGGCGCGTTGCTTCCATCAGTTGCAGCGTCGCGGCGGTCGCGGGCGCTTTGGTCGTGCGATCCTCCACCAACTCGATCGCCTGCAACAGACCCATGCCGCGCACTTCTCCAATCAGCGAGTGCTTCTCCTGGAGCTCGAGCAGGCGGCCGCGCAGATGGGCGCCGGCTTCGGCCGTGTTCACGCGTAGATTGTTTTCCTCGATGTAGTCAAGCACCGCCTTGGCGGCGGTCGTGGTGATTGGGTTTCCGCCGAAAGTGGAAATGGTGGCGCCCTTCATGGCGTCAGCGATCTCGGGACGCGCCACGGTAATGCCGATAGGGAAGCCGTTCGCGAGCCCTTTCGCGCTGGTGATGATATCAGGCGTCACGCCGTATTGTTCGATGCCGAACCATTTGCCGCCCGTGCGTCCCCAGCCGGTCTGCACTTCGTCGCTGATGAACACGCCGCCGTATTTTCGCACGATGCCTGCAACGATCCCGAAGTACTCCTTGGGCGGCGTGATGAATCCGCCGACGCCTTGGATCGGCTCGGCGATGAAACCCGCGACTTTCCCCGAGGTCGTTGTGCGGATCACTTCCTCGACATCGCGCGCGCAGCGGACTTCGCACTCGGGATACGTGAGGCCGTAGGGGCAGCGGTAGCAGTACGCGTTGACCGCGTGCACGATGCCTGGCTGCTGCACGCCGCCCAGCCGCCAGTTCGAGTGCGCGGTGAGCGTCATCGCCAGCGCGGATCGCCCGTGATACGAATGCCGCAGCGCGACGATCTCGCTCGCGCCGGTGTAGCAGCGCGCCGCAACGACAGCCGTTTCGTTCGCCTCGGTGCCGCTGTTGGTGAAGAACGACTTTGTCAGCTTTCCCTCTGGCGTTAACGACGCAATCTTCTTCGCGAGGGCCACCTGCGGTTCCGTGGCGAACACCGTAGATACATGCACCAGCCGATCGATCTGCTCCTTCACCTTTGCGTTCACTTTTTCGTTGAGGTGTCCGACGCTGATGGTGACGATGCCGCCGAAAAAATCGAGATACTGATTGCCATCCGCATCCCAGACGTATTGATCCTTGGCGCGCTCGATGACCAACGGTTCTTTGTAGTAATGAAAAACTGCGGGGAACAGAAAATTCTTGTGGGCGAGGAGAATTTCTTCCTTAGTCATGAACGGCGCTCCATGCCGCATTGTACTCCCGCACGCCAGCGAATATCATAAGGCCATGTCGCGATCGACCTCGACACGGCGAGAGTTCCTGGGCGCGCTCGCGTCGGCGCCGGCGCCGGCGCAGGCGCCTCGCGCGGCCGGGCCGCCCAACATCGTTTTGATCGTTGCCGACGATTTGGGTTCGAGCGACCTTTCTTCGTACGGTTGCGCCGACATTCGGACGCCGCACATCGACTCGATCGGCGCGCGCGGTGTCCGCTTCACCCGCTTCTATTCGAACGGCGCCGACTGCTCGCCCACTCGCACCGCGCTGCTCACCGGGCGCTATCAGCAGCGCGCCGGCGGTCTGGAGTGCGCGATCGGCGTCGGCAGCGTCGGCCGCTACGACGATGCCGTGTGGCTGGCAAAGCGTGGCGAGCTCGGGCTGCCGGCCTCCGAGATCACGATGCCGCGTATCTTCAAAGACGCCGGATACGACACTGCCTGCTTCGGTAAGTGGCACCTCGGATACGGCGAGAAATTTTCGCCCAATCGGCACGGCTTCGATGAGTACTTCGGGATTCTGGGCGGCAACGCGGACTATTTCACGCATCGCGAGGACGACGGCGCCCCCGTTCTTTATCGCAACGGCAAGCCGGCCGGTCGCAAGGGCTATTTGACGGACCTGATCGCCGGCGAGGCGGTCCAGTGGCTCGCGGCGGGGCGATCGAATCCGTTTTTGCTCTACGTTCCATTCAATGCGCCGCACACGCCGATTCAGGATCCCGACGCGTTCGACGCGAAAACGGGGACCGCGCCCGTGCGGCAGGGCGACCGGCGCATCTACGCCAAGATGGTGGAGCGGCTCGACGCTCGCGTAGGCGACATTCTCGCGCAGCTCGACAAGATGAGCGCGACGCGCAACACGATCGTCATCTTTCACAGCGACAACGGCGGCGATCCGAACGGCCGCAACGAACCGCTGCGCGCGCGCAAGGGGACGGTATGGGAAGGCGGCATACGCGTGCCGTGCATGCTGCGATGGCCGGGCGTGGCGCCGGAGGGGCGCAGCGTCGACCAGGTCGGGCTCACGATGGATCTGCTTCCCACGCTTCTCGACGCGGCGGGCGTGCGAGCGCCGACAGGGCGATCGTTTGACGGCATCGATCTGCTGCCTTCGCTCACGGGGAAGCGCGCGAAGTTTGACCGGACGGTTTTCTGGCGCGCCAAGCGCGGCGAGCGGGTGCGGAAGGCGGTGCGCAACGGCGACATGAAACTCGTCATCGATGAAGGAGAGGAATTGCATGACCTCTCGCTGGACGAATTGGAGCAGAAGGATCTGTTGCCAGGCGCCAGGCAAGTCGCAGCCGCACTGCGCGCGAAGCTGGCGGATTGGGAGCGCGATGTGATGGCGCCGCGGCTGCGGCCGTTTCGCAGCACACCTGGGTAAGCCACGCAGCTATCGGCGCTTGGCGGCCTTCTTGCGCGCGGTTGCGCGGCGAGCGAGGCGTGCGGGCTGAACCGTGCGATCGCTCGGGTGACGGAAGCGAATCTCGAGGCCGAAAGACACAAGAGTACCGGCGTCCACCGCGGCCTTATCCTCGATCTTGAGCGTCCAGGCGCCTTTGCAGTTCTTCCCGGCGAGCGCGGCCAAGGCTGGTGTCGTGGAGGAGTCGAAGGTCCGTCGAATGTCGCGTGTCGATCCGCCCGCGCGCCGATGCAGGACGATGGCGGGGGCGCCGGCTGCGGCAGGAGGCGTCAGTGTCAAGACGAGGTCGCCGATGAACGTGTGGCGAAGATCGATCGGCACGGAGACTGATTCGGCAATGGTCGCATCCGCGACATTGAGCTGAAACTCGACGGTCTGCAGGTCCGGAATGGGCGCGTCGAAAGTACGCTGCACGGTGACTGCATTGGTAGGCTGCGGGGCCGCCAGTTCGACGGCGCGCCGTGCGTTCAACCGGCCGAAGCCGTAGAGCTTGCTGTGACCGGTCGCGTCGTAGCTGCCGTTCTGCGGATCGATTTTGTCGCAAGACCGTTTGAGGATGTCGCGGACCTGCGTGGAGGTGAGCGCCGGGTTAACTGCGAGGACCAGAGCCGCAACGCCGGCCGCTCCGGGACACGCACTCGAAGTCCCACCGAAGTCATTGGCGAAATTCCCCGCGGCATCTCCGTTGACGACCGACCCCTGATTGTAGCCGGCGGCGCCCCTCCGGTCGGTGGTCCAAATGCCGGGCGTGAGCGGTTCCGGATGGCTGAAGGGCTGATGGCCGAAGTCGCTGCTGGGGAACGAGCACCATACCGCCTTTCCGAAATCGCTGTACACGCTTCGTGTGCCGCGATCGCTGCAGGCGGCCACGGCGATCACGTTGGCGTGGCTGGCGTAGCCGTCGTTGTCTACGCTTTCGTTGCCGTTGCCGGCGGCAAACAGCACCACACAGCCCTTACCTCCGCGACCGTTCTGCACAGCGGCGTCGATTGCCAGCCTCGTGCTGGCGGGAATGGCGTCGACGCGATTGTGCCGCGGATCGTTCGGATCAAACCATCTGCCATCAACAGGGCCCCAACTGCAGGAGATGATGTCGGCGCCATGGTCGACGGCCCACTTGAATGCATTGGCCTCCTGAATCGATCCGAGATTGGACGCCAGCCGGATGGGCATCAGCCGCGCCTTAGGGGCAACGCCGCTGGCGCCCAGAACTCCGTCGGCACACGCGACACCCGCGCAAGCGGTCCCATGATTCTCAGGATCTTCGGGGAATGGATCTTTGGGCCGTGGATTGTCGGTGCCCTGAGTCACGTCGCGCGGCCCCACCACCTTGGCGGAACTTGCGAACTCGGGATGATCGATATCCACGCCGTCGTCGATGATCGCGATCGTGATACCCGCACCCTGGCTCAGTTCGTGAGCCGATGCCACCGAGGCGTGGGCCGTCACGGCCGTTCCGTCCACGGTTGCCGCGGCGAGGTGCCACTGGCCGGGGAAAATCGCTTTGCGGCTGCGCGGGCGAATCAGTTCCGGGTGGCAATATTCGACGTCGTCGCGTTTCAGGAGCGTCTCGGCGAGTTCGAACACCTGTCTTCCGGCGCCCTCCGGCGGCGCGACAAAGTATGCGTTGACGGCATAGTCGAGGCGCTGCTTGATCTGCAGGCCGAAGGATTGAATGACTTGCTCGCAGGCGTCGGGGTCGGCGGAGTCCTTGAACTTGATGAAGAGGTTCTCGGTGTAGAGGACGGGCTCTTTGGTGGCCGGCTCCACCAGCACGCCTCCGGCAAACCTCACGTCGGAGTGGGTCCGCAGCGCTTCCTTTCGAGATTCCATCGCACGCGCGGCCGGCGCGCCTTTCACGGGAAGCCGGTACACTTCCACCCCGGCCTCCGGATAGGCGGCTACCAGGGCGCCATCGTCAACAAGGCCCTCGAGCGGCGTGGTAACGGGTCCTCTCGACAGCAGGGACCGGCGGCTATGGGTGCGTACCGCGATCAGATCGTCGCTCAACTCCAGGTCAAACCCGGGCTCGTTCTTTTTTCCGAACTTTACGTGTGGCATTGTCTCTCCAATCGAAATTTAGTCTTGATAACAGAGGTGTCGATGAGGCTCAAAATAGTATTAACGGAAAATCGCAGCAAATTCCGCCGGAAAATTTGGGTACTGAGAAAGAACTCACTCTCGGGCAGACGGAACCGGGAGAGGAGTGCGCTCTCAGAGGGTACGGAGGAAGGCGAGGAGGGCGGACTTTTCCTCCGGCGCGAGCTTCAAGCCGAATTCATGGCCGCGGACGGCGCGGGCGGTGACGTTGAGGCCCTTGTAGCCGGTCGGGACGTACTCGTCGCGGAGACGCGCGGGGTCGAACCAATCTTCGAGAGTGGCCACGGAGCCGTTATGCTCGAGCGGGGCGCGGTACCAGACGCCTTTGAGCGAGGGCACCTTGTAGTAGCCGGTGCCTTTGCGGGATTGAAGTGTGTAACGCGGATCGGCGCCGAGGCGGCGGTCGAGGACGTCGAACCGTTGGAGGTGATCGGCGGGCGGAACGAAGCCGCCGGCGGCGATGAGTTTGTTGTTCGTGTAGAGCGGTGGCGTGTGGCAGGCGACACAACCTTCTCGCTCGAAGATTTTCTTTCCGCGGGCGGAGGCGGTGTCTGTGCGGTGCGGGTTGAGCGGCGGCTTGAGCGAGTAGAGGTAGAGCGCGAGTGCGTACAGTTGTTCGTCGCTGTAGCGCGTGCGATTGCCCGGCACGGTTTGCGGCGCGCGTTCGTCTCCGTAACGGGCGAGCGAGTGAATGTCCTGAACCAGCGTCGAGTAGCGCATCAAATCGCCGATGCCGCGGTGACGGATCAGGCCGGTGTGGTCGAGATAGGTCCGCTCCTGAACGCCGATCAGATCGGGGATCTGCGGCGGGACCAGAAGGTTGGTGTTCGCACGAGCGTTGACACCGGGAGGGATAGCTTGGCCGGCGGCGATGATCTCGTCGAGCGACATGGTGCGGGTGCGGCGATTGGGATCGTCGCGGAGCCAGGGCATTTCGAATTGGAGTGCGAAGCCGCGTACGCGTTCGAGAACCTTGGCGGGGTCCATCGCTCTCGCAGACAGGAGCATCAGCCGCGCGCCCTGCCGGTCGTTCGGATTGTTGCCCTGAGCGCCCGGGACGACCATGCCGTCCGGCAGGACGCGCGTGTGACACGTGTTGCAGCCCATCGAGCCGAGCTCGACTTCGCCTTTACGGCGGACGATCCAGCGAGCGAAAGGAATCGTTCCGTCCCGGGCGACGGGCATGCCGGTCTCGCGGTAGAAGCCGGCATCGCGCAGATCGGCCGCGGTGAAGAACATGGGGCCGAAGGAAGCCGGGGCGTTGAAGACAAGCTCGCCCGCGGCGATCCATTCGGCGCGCGATTTGAGCTTGGACGGATCGAAGGCGATCTCGGGCTCGCGGGTCTTGAGGGAATCCAGATAGCCGGCGGGTTCGCGGCTAGGGTGATAGATGGGGTAGGTTTTGTAAATCGTGCGAGCCGGGATGCGGTAGTAGGTTTCCTCGGAAATATGGACGGGCGAGAATTTGGGATTGGCGAGGGGGACTTCGAGGGATGCGACATCGGCCGTGGCCCAGGTGCGCGGGATGGAGGGCTGTGCGCCCAAAAGAGTTGGGACGAGGGCGAGGAGGCAAGGCGCTCGCATTCCTCCATTGTCTAACGAGAGAGCCTATTCGTGGCGGAGGGCGATGGCCGGGTCGAGGCGCATGGCGCGGCGCGCGGGGATGTAGCAGGCGAGCAGCGCGATGGCGGCGAGGAACGCGGGCACGACCGTGAGGGTGAGCGGGTCGCGCGGGCCGATGCCGTAGAGGAGCGTCGCGAGGACGCGCGTCAGCGCCAGAGAGGCGGCGAAGCCGAGCGCGATACCCACGGCAGCAAGACGCATGCCGCGGCCCACGATCATCCGCAGCACGTCGCGGCGTTGCGCGCCGAGCGCCATCCGGACACCGATCTCGTGCGTACGCTGCGTCACCGTGTATGCCAGCACGCCGTAAATGCCAATGGCGGCAAGCAGGAGCGCGAGGCCGGCGAACGTGGCGAGAAGGAACGTCTGAAAGCGCTGCGGCGCGACGGTGCGGGCGATGTGATCTTCAAGCGTCCGAACGTTAGCGATGGCGAGCGCGGAATCGAGCCGGCGGATCTCCTGACGGAGCGCCGTGGCGAGAGTGGCCGGCTCGCCGGAAGTTCGCACGATCAGGTAGACGTTTCTCATGATCGGCATCTGCACTCCCGGTTCGAAAATGAGCGGGTAGGCGGGCGCGTCGAGGTTGGCGTGCTTCATGTCGCCGGCCACGCCGATGATCGTCATCCACGGATTCTGCGAACGGCGGCCACCCCATTTGATGCGCTGGCCCACGGGATCGCGTCCGGGGAAGAATTTGTTCGCCATGGTTTCGTTGATGACGGCGACGCGTTCGCCGGTGCGGCCGTCGCTCGCGGTGGGAAAACGTCCGCGCTTGAGCGGATTGCCGAGCGATTCAAAATAATCGCCTACGAACCAGACGGCGGCGGTCACGGGCGGAATGCCGTCCGGCGTTGAGCCATCCACGGAGAAGGCGCGCCGTTCACGCACTTCGAGGGGCAGGAAGCTCGCCGCGGTCGCAGCGACGACACCGGGGACGGCTCTGGCGCGTTCGAGCAGGCGGTCGCAGAAGTCCCGTACGTGCTCCTGTTGGGGATAGGTGGCGACGGGCAGATTCAGCGAGGCGCTCAGCAGGTGGTCGGGGCGGAAGCCAGGGTCGGTCGAAAGCAGTTGCATGAAGCTGCGCGCGAGGAGTCCGGCGCCGGCCAGCAGGACGATGGCGAGCGAGAACTGAGCGACGACAAAACTGTTGAGCAAGCGATGACGGCGGCGGCCCGCGGTCGAGCTGCGCCCGCCCTCCTGCAGAGTCTCGGCGAGCGCGCCGCGCGAGGCTTCGAGGGCGGGGGCGAGTCCGAAAAACAGCGCGGTTGCGATCGACAGTGCGAGTGCGAAGGCGAGCACGCGGGCGTCGACGCCGATGGTTTCGGCGCGAGGAAGCGTGACCGGAGCGACCGCCACCAGGAGTCGAGTGCCCCACGCGGACAGCACGACACCCAGCGCACCGCCGCATAGCGCCAGCGTCAGGCTTTCGGTGAGCACCTGGCGGAGCAGACGCCCGCGCCCGGCGCCGAGTGCGGTGCGGATCGCCATCTCGCGCTGCCGCGCGGCTGCGCGAGTCAGCATCAGGTTTGCGACGTCGGCACAACCGATGAGCAGCACCATGCCCACTGCGCCGAGCAGCACCAGCAGCAGGGTTTGCACCTTTCCGACCATTTCTCCGCGGTACGGCTCGACGCGGGCTTTGAGCGCCAGATCGAGGCTGTTGCGGATCGCGGGCGGATAGAACTCCTTCACCAGACGGCCGGCCAGCGCTCCAGTTTCTGCTCGCGCCTGCTCGATATTTACGCCGGGCTTCAGCCGGGCGAGCACGCTGTGGTTGTATCGCTGCGTCCATCCCTGGAGTTCGACGCTGGTGAACGAGATGGGGACCCACAACTCGGCGGGCTGGTTGTTGAGCAGCGTGCCGCGATGCGGAAACTCGAAGCCGCGCGGCATGACGCCGACGACCGTGTAGGGCTTGCGGTCGAGTGTGACGCTGCGCCCGACGATATCCGAGGCGCTTCCGAATTTGCGCTGCCAGAGACCGTGACTGAGGATCACTACGTTTTGACCGGGCGCGTTTTCCTCGCTGGTGAAATTGCGTCCCATCGCGGGGGCGACGCCGAGAATCGGAAACAACGCCGGAGAGATGCGGCCACCGGCCAACCGCTGCGGCTCGCCGATTCCCGACAACTCCAGCTGCGAGTTGAGATAGAGTGCGATTTCCGAGAGGCTCGCCAGGTTCCCCTGCCGGACCTGCTGTTCGAAAACGTCGTAGTCGGGCGGCGAGAAGCCGACGGGACCGGACATCAGGGCGGGGAGTTCCTCATACAGCATCACCAGGCGGCCGGCGTCGCGGTAAGGGAGATCACGCAGGAGAACCGCGTTGACGACGCTGAAAATCGTGGTGTTCGCGGCAATGCCAAGCGCGAGGGCGAGGATTGCAACAACCGAGAAACCAGGACTGCGGACCAGGCTGCGGACTCCGAAGCGCAGGTCTTGCCAGAATGAGCGCATGCCGCCTTCGTGGTTATGGACGGATTCGGCGAGGAAACGTTGGGTTCGCGACGAATCCGGGTTTGACCCAGATCAGAAGGGCGAAGCCGAGGCCCATAGGCAGACCGCCGCGACGAGGGCTATACCGAGTTCGAGCGTCCGATTGGTATAGAGGCCGCGCCGACGGGAGACCAACGGGACCGCGACCAGTTGATCGCGGTGGATTCGGAGCAAGCGCCGCCCGGATCCCGCGAAGGCCGGCCTGCGTGCCGGCTACCAACGCCGCATCGTTCGCGCCCATCCCGCATCGCTCGAAGATCGTCGCTACCATCGCCCGCAGCCGCTCGGCGTCAACTCTTCGCTCACCGTCAATTTCGGGATATCCCGGCTGATCTTCGGCCTCGCGCCGAATCGCTGCAAAAAAGCTTTACCAATTCTCGTCTTTTGTCAATACTCTCACCTGATTCCCGTGATATGCTAACAGCAATAATCGATGACAGCGTTGCCGATTCCGATTGTCAAGCCGGATTTGACCCCCAAGCTTGTGGCCAGCTTCAAGGATATGATCCAGCGCGGCGAATTAGTGCCCGGCTGCCGCCTGCCTTCCGAGCGCGAACTCTCCGCTCGATTCGGCGTGAGCCGCCCCTCGCTGCGTCAGGCGCTGAAGGTGCTCGATATTATGGGTCCTCGGGACAATCCGTGGGTGGGATGACGGCAAAACGATCTCGGCTGAGGCTGATCGGATGATGAACGATCGGAGGTACTGCCCAGACCCTTCGGCAACCGAGAGGGTTATCAGTGCATGCTTTACGACACGACCGCCGGGGTCGCTCCGCGCCCTTCCCAATGCGGTCAGGCCAACGATTCGGGCACGAAGAAGGCAAACTGGCTAAGGAGAAAAGAGAGGCGAAAGAAAGGCGGCCTGGAGGTCGTCGTTCAGCACTCAGCGCCGCTTGGCCGGGGGCTTCACCGCAGGCGAGAAAAACCTGCGGGCATCTGCGTGCCGCTCAAAGGTCACTCTTAACATGTTAAGAGCAGCTTGGAATCCATTGAAAATAAGCGGCTTGCTGTCTGGCCGAGGCGCATCGGCACTCCCGCTGGGCGTCTGACCAACCCACGAATTCTGCGGACGAAGCGAGATTATGGGCGTGCTGTCCCAGCGAGTAGGCGACGGGACGTACCTCAGCTCGACCGCGTCCACGATTCTCAGCGAGCCGATGGAGTTTCTGGTGCTGCTCGACGGCATCTCTCACCTCGAATTGTTCGAGGCTCGTATGATCGTCGAGCCGGAACTGGCCGCGCGCGCCGCCGAACGCGCCACCGCCGAAGACGTCACCAATCTCCGGCGCATCATTGCCGAGATGAAGGAGAACGTGAGCGACCGCGAGCGCCTTATCGAACTCGACATCGCGTTCCACGATACGATCTTTCAGGCGGCCGGAAACCGCGTCTGCCGGCAAATGTTCCGCGTGATTCACAGGTTAATTCTGGCCAGCATCACCCGGCTTTCCCTGCGCGCGGATCTCGACGCGGTGATGGAGGCGCACAAGTCGATCTATTCGGCGATCGCGAGCCGCGATCCTGCCGGTGCGCGCGCCAATATGGCGAATCATCTCAACGCTGCGCGCGGGCTGTTCCTGCGGGATGGGGAAGAGGCCGCGCCCCAAGCGAAAAAAGCGCAATCCTCGCGCAAGAAAGGTTGACGCCGGTCCGCTCCGCCGGGCGCCGGCGTACAATGCTACGGTGAATCGCAGAGGCTTTCTCTTGTCCGCAACGGGGGCGGCGCTCACGGACGCGGCCGCCCAGCCGGCCCCGATCCCGATCATCGACACGCACATTCACCTGTTCGACCCGACTCGGCCGGAAGGCGTGCCTTGGCCGCCGAAGACGAACACCATCATCTACAAGCCGGCGCTCCCGTCGAGGTATCGCGAGGTGACCAAATCGCCCGGCGTGGCCGGAGCGGGCGTGGCCGGCGCGGGCGTGGTTGGAGCGATTGCCGTGGAATGCAGTCCGTGGCTCGAAGACAACCAGTGGGTGCTGGACGTGGCGGAGAAAGACACGATCATGGTGGGAATGATCGGCAATCTCGAGGCCGGCAAGCCGGAGTTTCGCAAGCACCTGGAGCGGTTCCATCGCAAGCCGCTTTTTCGCGGCATCCGGTATGGCTATTTGTGGGGCCGCAATCTCGGGGCGGAACTGGCGAGGCCGGAGTTCATCGCCGATCTGAAAGCGCTGGCGGCCGCCGGACTGACGCTCGACACGGCGAATCCCGGTCAGCGAACGCTCACAGACGTGCTACGGATTACCGACCTGGCGCCGGCGCTGCGCATCGTGATCGACCATTTGCCCGCGATGCAGCCGCCTGCGGACGCTGCCGCCCGCGCGACATACCAGGCGACCCTGCGAGAGTTGGCGCCGCGGAAGCAGGTTTACGTGAAGATATCTGAAATATTGCGGAGATCGGGCGGCCGCGTTCCGCTCGAACTCAGCTTCTATCGTGAACGGCTGGACGAAATCTGCGAGGCGTTCGGGGCGGATCGCGTGCTCTACGGGAGCGACTGGCCGAACAGCGATCCGTTCGGAACGTATGCGCAAGTGTTGGGGATCGCTCGCGAATATTTCACGGGCAGGGGGCGAGAGGCGTCGGAGAAATACTTCTGGAGGAATTCGGCCGCGGCGTATCGATGGGTGAGGCGAGACGCGAGTCAGCCTGCGGCGTGACTGCGCCACGCGCCGCCCGCATCAGCTCTTCAGGCCGTGAAAGGCTTCGGTGATTTCGCGGCGGGCTTCCGCGGACGCGGCGCAGGACGGCAGGCGCGGAGGGCCGCCGTAATAGCCGTTGAGGTCCATCGCACACTTGAGTCCCGCGACGCCGTGAACTTCGGTGACGAGCTCGGCGGGATGCGCGATGCGGGCCTGCCAGTCGATCCCGGCTTCTTCTTCGCGCGTGCGGAAGGCCTCCCAGAGCGCGATCGTTGCGTAGGGAGCAGCGCTTGAAAATGCGAGGATGGCTCCTGAAGCGCCGGCCTTGAGCGATTCCCACAGCGCGCGTTCGAGACCGCAGAGCACGGCGAATTCGGGGCGCGCCTCGCGGGCCAGCCGCGCGATCTTGCCGATGTCGCCCGTGCATTCGAGGACGCCGGCGACTCGCGGGTGCGCGGCGACTGCGAGCAGATCCTCCACCGAAAGATCGACTCCGGTGAGCGAGGGGCGGTTGGCGACGATCACGGGCAGGGCCGAGCGATCCGCCAGGCTGCGGTAGTAGAGGATCGCGACTTCGGCGGAGCGCCGGTAGTGAGGCGTCTCGGCGACGACTGCGTGGTAACCGCAGGAGGCCGCGCGCCCGGCGTGCGCGGCTGACTCATGGACGCCCTGACTCAAAATGCCGGCGAGCAGTGTGCGTTCAGCGGGCGCCTGTGCTGCGGCGAGCCGCCAGAGCTCGGCCTGCTCTTCGGCTGACAGCAGCGCACCCTCTCCCGCGACGCTCCCGACGGCGTAGCCAGCCAGGTTGGTCATGTTCCACTTCGCGATGTTATGTTCGATCTTGGTGCGGTAGAGACTGCCCGTGTGGTCGAACGGAGTGGCGGCGTCGCAGAAGATGCCTTGGAGTTTCATGCAAAGGATCAGGATAGAACATGTACTCGGTCGAGTTCCCCACCTCGGAAACTGATAGGGAGCTGTGGATCGCCGATCTCTGGGAGCGGGGCACGGAGGGCGTCGTCGAGACGGAGACTCCCGCGGGATGTCGCCTGCGCGCGTTCTTCGCGCGTCGCGAGGATGCCGAAGCGCTCCTGACGGCGTTCCCGGAAGCCACGCTCGAGACGCATGAGAATCGCGACTGGGTTGCGGCGGCGCGCGCGAGTTGGGAACCGATTCTCGCCGGCGAGCGCTTCTTTCTTGTGCCTGAGTGGCGCGACGACCCCGCGCCCGAGGGCCGGCTGCGGATCGCGATCAATCCGGGCCTCGCGTGCGGCAGCGGCGCGCACGAGGCGACTCAGTTGTGCCTGGAAGCGATGGAGAGGCACTGCCGCGCCGGCCGGAGTGTGCTCGATATCGGAACCGGCTCGGGCATTCTGTCGATTGCTGCAGCCCTGCTTGGCGCAGGGCGCGTGATCGCGTGCGACGTCGATCTGGAGGCAATTGCGATCGCGACGGCGAGATTCCGCAGCGCGGGCGTAGATGCCGCAGTCTTCGTGGGCTCGATTGACGCCATTCGCGATGGATCGTGCTCGCTGGTTGTTTCCAATATTGGGCCTGACGCTGCAGCCACGATGGCCGCAGACGCGCTCCGCTGTCTGGACGCCGGCGGTGTAGCGATCGTGAGTGGATTCGAAGTTCACGATGAAGACCGGGTTCGTGCCGCGATCGAACGGTGCGGCGGAAGGGTTTCGGAAGTGGCGGAAAAGGGCGAGTGGCGGGCGCTCGTTTACGTCAACGCACGACCGGCAGCAAAAAGTGCGACGGGTGAAGACGATCGTGATAGACGGTCTGGCTAGCGGCGTGAAATCCGATTTCGTCGGCGATAGCGCGGCCTGTGTTCGGATTGCGGTCGAATCGCGGAAAATTGCTGCTCGAGATTTCGAGACGGATGCGGTGACCCTGGGCGAAGAGATTACTCGTCACGCCGGCGTTGATCGTGAGCCGGTAGATCTCACCCGGGTTAGCGAGCGCCGGTTTCTCCAGAGAATCGCGATAGCGCAGGCGCAGGATGCCGTCGGTGAGACTCCGCGCGGCGCCGTCCGGAAACACGTCCACCAGTTTGGCGGTGAAATCGGTATCCGGCGCCGATGTGGACGCCCAGGCGACGACGCGGATGGGCCCAGTCACTTCGAGGTCGTGGGACAACGGCTGCGAAGTGTACACCAGCACATCCCGGCGTTGCTCGACCGTGCGCTGATCGAGGGGTCCCCAAGGGAAAATCTTTGGGTTGCAGCATACGGCGCCGCCGGATGTCGGAACGGGGTTGCGCGGGTCGTAGACGAACCGATCCGGCGCTTCCCTGCGGGGGCGGCGAAGCGAGAGCGTTCCGTCGCCTGACAAGCTGCCCGCCCCGCTGTGCGCGTGCAGATAATAGGGCGTGACCCGGGCGTGCGCCAAAGGCCACCCACTCTCTTCCCGCCAGCGGTTGGCCCCCATGACGAAGATCTTGAGGCGCGGTCCGGCCGGGAGCGGCGCGGGCGAATCTTTGAGCCAGTGATCGAACCACTCGATCTGCATCGTGCGGACTGGCTGCGCCGCGGAGGGGCCATAGTCGATGCCGTCGAACGGAATCGACATATTGTGCGGCCACGCGCCCACCACCAGGCGATAAGGCGACGTGGCGGGCTGTGCGGCGAAGGCTTCGAGATCGCCTTCGACGAAGTTGTCGAACCAGCCTCCGAACGCGAGGACAGGCACGCGCAATCCGGACAGCTTGCCGCGCACGCTGACCGACTGCCAGAAGCCGTCGTAGGAAGGATGGTCGAGGACCCTCTGCAACATCTCGCTGGTCTGACCGGTAGTGAAACGGTCGATCGTGCGGAGAGGGATGTGGAGGACGAATCGGTTGAAGTCGGGAGGCTGGTAGTTGTGAGCGCGCAGGTTTTCGCGCATCCAGAGCAGGCGATGGCCGAGCTTGAGCGCTCCGCCGGGCGAGTAGAAACGATCGCGATAATCGTCGGATCCGGAGACCACCGGCGAGATCGCCCGGAGGTTCGGATGATTGAGCACCGCGACCTTCCACTGCACGATGCCAACGTAGGATCCGCCCATCATTCCAATCCTGCCGTTGGACCAGGGCTGGGAAGCGATCCAGCTCAGGGTGTCGTAGCCGTCTTCGGGCTCCTGATCGAGGGGCCTGAATGCGCCTTCGGAGGCATAGCGGCCGCGCACGTCCTGAACGACTACGGCATAGCCCCTCTCTACAAACGGATGGTGGGAAGCGGATAGTTCGTTGCCCTTGCTATAAGGCGTGCGAATGAGGATCGTGGGGACGCGCGCCCGAGGGTCCGGGCGAAAGATGTTGGCCGCCAGCCGGACGCCGTCGCGCATCGGAATTCGGGCGTCGAGACGCTTGAGGACATGTGGCGGCGCTGTGGCGGCCGCCGGCAAAATTTGCAACCCGGCGGCGAGGAGGATCAAGGCCTGTTTTGATGTGGAGCGCACTGCCACTTCCCAAGCGTTTCCCAATACAGCGCCGCGACACGGTCGAGCGAGTGATCTCGCCGAACGTGCTCGGCGGCAGCTTGCCCGATGGCCTGCGCCGAAAGGGGGGAAGACCTTAACCATAACATATAGCCAGTCAGCATTTCCCGCTCGGCGGGACCCGCATCGATACGAACGCACGCGGCCTCCGGAAAGTTCGCGACTTCCTCTCCCGCCGTGACGAATACGGGCTTACCGGCCCCCATTAGACGAATGCCGATACCGGAGGTCTCGGCACAGGTTGGGAACCGGAGGTTCAGACAGGCGTCGGTGGCGGCGGCGGCGAGCCAGAAATCGGATTCGGGTAGATACCCGGATCGGACGACGCCAGGCATGGCGAGCAGTGGGCCGGCGGTGCGGGGAAGGTCAAGGGACGCGAAGTCCCCTGCGATAAGGAGCGCCGTTGAAGCGTACACGTTGTGGACATCCCGGAAAGCGCGGAGGACGGTAGTGAGACGCTTGGATTCCCTGAGGTAGCCGAAGACGGAGAAGAGGAAGGCTTCCGGCCTGATGCCGAGGCGCTGCCGGAAGCGCTGGACGCCGGCAAGCGGAGGCGCGGGCGGGGCATCGAAAAGATGAGGGATTTCAGCCACCGGGACCTCAGGGCAGTGGTCCCGAACCACCTGTGCCGCAACGCGATTGTGAACGATGACCCCGAGCGACCGCTCGACGACGCGCCGGAGCATGGGGAAGCGGTAGAAGTCCGGGCGAAGACCCGAAGCGCGCGAACGCCACAGGTCGTGGGCAAGCGATTCGCTCCAGGCACCGTAGTTGTAGACGAACTCGGCGACGTAGCCGTCCTGGTCGAGCGTGGCGAGGAACAGGTGCTGGAGCAAGGCGTCGTGGAGCACGATGACGCCGGGTTCGTCGAGGGCGCGGCGATAGATCGGCTCATGGATGCGGTTGTTACCGAGGTGGTAGAGCGCGTCGTCGCATGTGGCGGCATTGAGCTTGACCGTGAGCTTGCCGGAACCCAGGCGGGACATGGCGTTGAACAGCGAAGCGGCGTAATCGGCCACTCCTGTAGGGGCCGGGGGCATCGGGGCGAAGAAACCAGCGGTCACGTCTTTTTGCGGCGCCCGAACAGAGCCGTGCCGATCCGAACTTCGGTCGAGCCCTCTTCGATCGCGACCTCGAGGTCGTGCGACATCCCCATCGAGAGGCCGGTTAAGGCGTGCCGCTCGGCAAGTTCGCGCAATTGCCGGAAGTAGGGGCGCGACGGTTCGGGGTCGTCGGACCATGGTGGCATGGTCATCAGGCCCGTGAGGCGGAGGTTGGGCTGAGACCGGACGGCCGCGATGAGTTCAGCCAGCGCCTCGGGGCTTGAGCCGGCCTTGGCCTCTTCGCCGGAAAGTTTGACTTCGAGCATGACCTCGAGGGGCCTGCCGTGATCGTTGAGACGGCGCGCGAGCTTGGGCGTGTCTACGGTCTCGATGACCTGGAACAGGTCTGCCGCGCGGCCGGCTTTGTTCGATTGGAGGTGGCCGATGAAGTGGAAACGGGCTCCTTCGAGGGCGTCCACCTGGGGGTGCTTGCCCTCGAACTCCTGGACGTAGTTCTCGCCGAAATCGCGGAGACCGAGGTTGTACGCGCTGCAAATAATTTCTACGGGGAAAACCTTAGTTACCGCGAGCAGAGTGATCGATGCGGGGTCGCGGCGGCAGGCTGAGGCAGCCCGCTCGATGCGGGCGCGTACAGCGGCTAAGCGTTCAGCAAGACTGGCGTCCACTACGATCAATCATATCCAGTATCGCGCTCAGCGCGAGTCGTTCCTGAGCGCGACGAGGCGCGTCGATTCGATTCGTCAACGCCATGGACAAGGAGCGTGTTCCAGGGTGGTACAAAACGTCCGTTCGGTTATGCCAAAATTGCACAGGGATTCCGGGAGTGTTGCTGCACAGGCTGAAAATAAGCAACTTATCTTTTGGTGAAGGGATTGCAATATAAGC